>CAZOWS010000297.1:0-4465 GCA_964583365.1 uncultured Actinomycetota bacterium | reverse complement strand
GAATTTTTTCGACGCTCATGCCAATATCCAAACCATTTTAGCAATGGTAATGGGGCAGTCATGGTTGAAATTGTCATCTTGAGCAAAGCGAAGAATTTTATTGGGCAGGCTAGATCCTTCGTCGCTCTGCTCCTCAGGATGACAGTACCCACCATTATCTGACCTATTCCTTGCAATGTACGGTTGCAGAGGATCGGGGGAAGAAATATTACTTTTAGGGGACTCGCGCAGGCACGCGAAGCTCGGTTCGCCGCCAGCATTATGGCGGCGATTCGCGTGCCGAGCGGTAGCGGGCGGCCGCCGCCGGAGCGGCCGAACCGCGTCCCCTAAAAGTAATATTTCTTTCCACGATCCACCACCGGGCAAAAATTTATTTAGCATGAGCATTTGCATAAGCTTTCACAACTTTCGTTAATCCCTCCGCAAATGAAACTTTCACGCGATATCGAAGATCCCTCTTGGCCTTTGCGATATTCGCTTGCGAATGAGCCACATCACCCAGTCGAGCTGGCCCAAAAGAAGGCTTGAGATCCATCCCCAGCACGCCGTTCAAATAAGACACAAGATCCAACAGCGTTGTCCGAACACCCGCGGCCACATTATAAACACCACCACTAACTTTTTTTGGCGCTCGACAGGCCAGCAAATTAGCCTCCACAACATCGTCCACAAAAGTGAAATCGCGCGATTGCTTACCATCCCCGAAAATCTGAGGCCTGCGCCCTTCCAACATGTCCCTGATAAATCTGGGTATCACCGGCGCATAGGGCGACAACGCATCCTGCCTCGGCCCGAAAACATTGAAATAGCGCAGCGTAACCGTATCCAGTCCATGCACACGAAAAAAAACATGCGCGTAATGCTCGGCCGCGAGCTTGCTCGCCGCGTACGGAGATAGCGGCATCGGCATCATCGCTTCATCTTTCGGCATCTTACGATTCGCGCCATACACCGACGATGACGAAGCCAGAACAACGCGCTTGATCTTATGTTTCACGGCTGCCATGAGCACGCGCAACGTCCCCTCCGCATTCACGGCAAAACATTTTTCAGGATTCTCCAGCGAGCGGGCAACCGAAGGCAAAGCGGCTTGATGCAACACAAACTGAACACCGCGCATACCCTGGGCCAAAAGGTCATCGTCCAAGATAGAACCTTGCAGAATTTTCACGCGTTTGGATACGCAGGCGAGATTTTCGACATTACCCGTCGAAAAATCATCCAGCACGCGCACGCGATTACCATCCGCAACCAGCCTTTCGGCCAAATGCGAGCCAATAAATCCAGCGCCGCCGGTAATGAGAAAAGAAGACACCGCGTTCCCCTACTCTATAACTTGAAAATCCTCTCGCGCCCTTCTCCGATACACTTGAGTGCGTTGCGCGTATCCACGAGCAGCTTCGCGTGCCGGTGAATAAAAGAATAATCAAAGATGCCGTGATCCGTCACGATAACAACACAATCCATTTTTTTGAGATTTTCTTCCGTGATCGCGAGCGCAGCAATCGCTCCACCCTCGACGGCAAAATTCAGCACATGCGGATCATTGTAAAACACCTGCGCATGCATGCGTTTCAAGCCCAACGCAATGTCTATGGCTGGCGATTCGCGCGTGTCACTCACATCCTTCTTGTACGCCACACCCAGAATAAGAATTTTGGAGCCAGACACACAGCGCGACTGACTGTTCAAGGCGAGTAGCACTTTGTTGACCACGTAATCAGGCATGCTGGCATTGACACTCGAAGCCAATTCTATGAAACGCGCCTCAAAACCGAATGTCCTCGCCTTCCACGACAGATACAGTGGATCTATCGGCAGACAATGGCCGCCCAAACCGGGCCCCGGATAAAACGGCGTGAATCCAAAAGGCTTGCTGGCTGCGCCGTCTATCACCTCCCAAACATCCAAACCCATCTTGTCGCACATGAGAGCAATTTCGTTGACCAGCCCGATGTTCACGCTGCGAAAAGTATTTTCCAATAATTTAATCATTTCGGCCGCGCGCGTGCTGGAGACAGGTATCACGCGCTCGATGACCTTCGAATACAACAGCGCGGCCATCTTCGTGCATTGGGCAGTAACTCCCCCGATAATTTTTGGAATATTACGCGTGTGGAAAAGGGGATTGCCCGGATCCACACGTTCGGGCGAGAAAGCTAGAAAAAAATCGCTCTCCAAAATCTTCCCGCCACGCGTCAATATTGGCAAGATCACTTCTTCGCAAGTTCCTGGATAGGTCGTGGATTCCAGTACGATCAATTGGCGCTTCTTCATGTATTTGGAAATTTCTTCGGCGGCGGCTACGATGTACGACACGTCCGGATCCTGTGTTTTTCGCAGCGGCGTCGGCACACAGATGATGACAGCGTCAGCGTCGTGCAAAACGGAAAAGTCCGAGCTAGGAATGAACTTCTTTGACTTTCGATGCGTCGCAATGTCCGCGGAATCCACGTCTTCCACATAGGATTTCCCGCCTTCGAGAGACCGAACCTTTTCTTCGGATACGTCCAGGCCGTACACAGAAAAACCCGCGCGAGCAAATTCCATAGCCAGCGGAAGCCCAACGTAGCCCAAACCAAGAATTGCTACGGTGGCTATCCTGGCTTCTATTTTTTCTTTTAAGTCCTGCGCCTGGGGTTCTGTGCTGATAGATACCACTTAACGTCCCACGCTTTTGTAGACAAAACCCGCCTCTTCCATTGCCAGCGGATCATGCAGATTGCGTCCGTCCAAAACAATGGGGCTTGCCATGGATGCCCTGATCTTTTCCCACTTCAGTGTCTTAAACTCATCCCACTCGGTCAAAATCAAGAGCGCGTCGCAATGCGCGGCCGTCTCGTAAGGATCGCGGCAATACGTAACGCCTTTGAGCACTTTTTTTGCGGCTTCGATGGCCTTTGGGTCATAGGCTTTCACCTTGGCGCCGGCCTTCTGCAAATATTTGATGATGTCCACAGCCGGGGCATTGCGCATGTCATCCGTATTGGGTTTAAACGAAAGACCGAGTACGCCTATCGTCTTGTCGCCGAGCACCCATAATGTCTCTTCCACCTTTTTGAGAAAGTGCAATCGCGCGCGCTTGTTCACGTCCTCCACTGCCTTGAGCAATTTGAAATCGTAACCGAGATCCTCGGCAATCTTGACGAAGGCCGCTACGTCTTTGGGGAAACACGAGCCACCGTAACCGATTCCGGCATTCAGAAAGGCCCTGCCAATACGGCGGTCCAGGCCCATCCCGTGTGCCACTTGCTCGACATCCGCGCCCGCGGCCTCGCATATTTGCGCGATCGCGTTGATGAAGGATATTTTGAGCGCGAGAAAAGAATTGCAGGCATGCTTGATGATCTCGGCACTTTTGATGTCCGTCACGATGACGGGCGCTTTCAGTGGCGCATAAACTTCGCGCAGCAATTTTGCCGCGCGCTTGCTGGTCACGCCGAGAATGATGCGATCCGGATGCAAGCAATCGTGCACAGCCGATCCCTCGCGCAAAAACTCAGGATTCGAGGCAACGTCAAAATCCACGTTGTGCTTGTTGTAGCGCTTTATTGTTGCGGCCACCTTCTCGCCTGTCTCGACAGGCACGGTGCTCTTGTCGACAATGAGCCGGTATCCATCCATAACAGCCGCGATCTCGCGGCTAACGCCTGCCAAATAACTTAGATCAGCCTTTCCATCGGGCATCGGTGGCGTGTGCACCGCGATAAAAATCACCGTGGAAGATTTCACACCATCCATGATATTGGTCGTGAAACGTAGCCGGCCGGCCTTGCGATTTTTGGCTATCAACTCATGCAGCCCGGGCTCGTAAATCGGGCATTCGCCTTTCTTGAGTGTTTCGATTTTATCTTTATTGCTGTCTACACAAATAACTTTGTGCCCCATCTGCGCAAAACATGTCCCCGTAACCAATCCGACGTAGCCAGTACCCACCATGCAAATATTCATCGTGTCTGAATTCTCCTTGTGAATTAATTTCCGAATTTGATCGGCACGCCCGGATAATCTTTGAGGCGAAAAACAACGTATAGACTCAAATCATCCCTGAGCCTTCTCTGGCGGAACGTGAGAGCCACCTCCCAGCAATGTAAATCGCGAAGCAGCGTGTACTCCTGCTGCTCCAGGCTACCCAATTGAAAATCGTAGCGCCAGAAACTCTTGGCGATCCATTGCTCGCTCAAACGATACAATATTTCTAGAGCCGTCAAATTGTTCTGGCCTGCCACCAATCTCTGGCGGAAAGAGACATTCCATTTATCCCCGTTGATGATAGCCACGTCTGCCAAGAGCGAGTTGATTTCGTTGTTGTATTGATCGTATCCGGCACGCAGATCCATAGCCACCCAATCCAGCGGCTTGTACCGCGACTCCACTCCGATAGGAGAAAAACTATGCTTCTCGCCAAAGCGGTCGAGTGGCAAACTTTTTGGGTCCGGAAAATAATTAATAAACACATCCACGT
>CAZOWS010000296.1:0-3936 GCA_964583365.1 uncultured Actinomycetota bacterium | reverse complement strand
GCACGAAACCTTTTTTCTCTGCCAGCACAAGCGCCAACTGCTTTTCTTTGCGTGACTCTCCCCGCGCAATCGTGAGAAATTTCGCCTTGCGCACAATCGAAATTTCCGCCAGCTTGGCGCCGAAATGGGGTCCCCCGTCGAACGGGCAGATTTGCTTCAAATAGCGAAAGCCAATGCGCTCCAACATCGTCTGCGCGGGCAACGAAGTGTCGCCTGTCTTTTCCAGAATCGCCTGCACGGAATCGGGCAACAGTGTCGCGTAAAGTTTGCTGTGAGGAAATAGACCGAGAATAAATTCCTTGTTCACCGCACTCAAGCGATCGGCCTCGTGATACTCCAAACCCGTGAACTTGCGCCCCCAATGTTCCCAGAGCAGGCTTTTCCCACCGCGCGAAAAATTTGGCAAAAATTCGCATAGCAATCGTTTTTTGAAACGGCTCGGATGCATGGCCATGTAAAGGAAGCGAACCAGCGACAGTTGTTTGCCGATTTTCTCCGGCCGCCTGCGATAGCCGGGCTGCACAACAAGACCACCCACTTCGGTCGGCCCATCCTTGGTCCAACCCAGGCGTAGCGTGCGATGCACAACACGAATCTCCTGCGTGCGGCTGCGACGAATCTCGCGGCCCACCTGAAAAAAACTGTGCGGAGCCCTTTCGGCGCCATGCCGCGCAAAAATAGCCGACGTGCCTATGACTTTCCTGGTGCGGAGGTCCTCGGCGACAAACTGGTAAATGGCCTTGGCCTTGTTCGATTGTCTTCCGAGAAAAGAAAGAATCGCGTGTCGCATGTTGTGTCGGAGCAAATCGCGCTCATGCGGCAGATTGAGCGAGTCCAGGATGGAAGCCAATTCGTAGAGATCCGCAAAATCACTTTCCCGAACGCTGCGAAGAAGTATCATCGTTTCTCCTGTCATACTGAGCAAAGCGAAGCATCTATTTTGACGTCGGACAGAAGTTGCCTTCATTGTAGTTTTCTAAAACTGCTGCGTCAATGCTGCTGCAATGCTACAATTCGGCGTATGAGAGTACAGCGTAAAATTCGTACCAACGCGTTTACGCTGATCGAGCTCATGCTCGTGCTCACCGTCATTGGGGTATTGGCCGCGATGGCCATTCCCAAATACATCGATCTAAACACGCAGGCCAAGGTATCCGTCTGCAAAGGGACTTTGGCGGCCATGCGCGCGGCCGTGTTATTGCAATATTATCAATCCCGTATACACGGCGTGGATGTTTGGCCCACGCTGGCCCAAATTGCCGATAATGACTCGAACACGGGATCCGGCATCATGCAGAACGGAAACCTTCCCGACAATCCCTTTTCGACCGGATCGGTGCGCGACGCGGTCGTTGCCGTGACGCAAAAACCTACGCCCAGCAACACCTTGGGCGCATGGGCCTACAATCCGAAAACGGGAGAATTTTGGGCAAACACGGAAAGCGGAAAAAACGAGGTGGATTTTTAATTAATCGCTAGTCGCAGGCCAGAAACAAGACACCGCTGTAATTGTGTAGCAACGACGAGCCCAGCATGGGTCCTATCTCGCCGAAGGTAAAAAATCCCGCCAGCGGAAAGGTGCCGAGCACTTCTTCGATAATCGCCGTATCCACACCGCCCGTTTGATACAACGACTTGCCTCTCGCGCAACAATTGAAATACAGGCCAAATTTTATCGGTGACGGCAAATCCTTTTTTATCCTTTTCAACACATTGCGCAAGTCTTCCTTGGCCATGCTCGGATCGCGAATCGCGAAAGAAACCCGCTGACCTTCTTTAATATTAGCGGCAACCGCGATGAGGCCGCGCTTCGGGTCCACGCCCAGAATATTGCGCACAAAAAAACCTTCATGAGCGAGCGGCTCTTCGTCGACCGCAGGTGACAACGCCATAAAAATCCACGAGTTGGGATCCTGAGAAACAGGCATCGGATGGGCCTTGGCAAGTTCCACAAGAGCCTCGTAGGCGGTCTTGCCATCCAGTGTTAGGATACAATTATCCTTCGATTGCGTGATCGTGTAGGTCTTTCCGATAGGTATGGCGCCCTGAGCAACGCCGATCATATGGTGAAATTTTCCTGAAAGATACATGCCGCTAATCGCGTGCGTCCCAGCCTGACCATTGGCCGCTTGATACGTCGAATCTGAACTCTTATCCCCAGACGGACATCCACCCACCCAAATATCCTCTGGCGCTAGTTTACGCATCGCGCTCATCAATAGTTCCGGATGCATCTGCGAAAAATCAGGAAACATAATCGCAACATTCTGCGCCACATTATCTGGCCGCGATTCCTTCACGATTGTCTGCGCCGTCTGAGGCTCGCTTTTAGGCTGGGGCTGGACGAAAAAAGATTTTCCTTTCATGCTGTCCGACGCTATCACCATAACGGAGAGGGCATTGGACTGTTCCACTTCTTGGGAACCCGCGATGATGCCATAGCCCGTGCAACCCGCAATCTCCTTCGCGGCCGTTACGCGGGCAATTTCATCGCTCATTTCCTTCAACTGGGTTGCATGCGGATACGTGCAGAAAAAAAGCGCCATGTCCGCGCGAACAAGACCGCTGTCCCCCATCGCCCTATCTGAGGCTTCCAGCGCCGCTTTAACGGGGTCCGCAAGAAAGGAAAGTCCCACACCAGCTTGAATTGTCATGCGCGTACATTATCGACCCAAACCCGAATAGGCAAGAACGGAAATGAGGGGTATAATTCGTAATTCAGTGACTAATTGGGGACATCATACTAATTACCTAAATAGGATGAGGGTGGCTAATGGCTAGAATAGCGCGCGTAACCATACCTGGAATTCCGCATCACATCACGCAGCGTGGAAACCGCAGACAGAATGTATTCTTCAGCGACGCGGATAGGAGCTTGTACTTACGCCTGCTTAAAGATCAGGGTAAACGTTTCGGTATTACATTTTGGGCCTATTGCCTCATGGATAATCACGTTCATCTCATTGCCGTACCAGAGAATGAGAGAAGTTTTTCCCGTGGGCTGGGAGAGGTGCACAGGCGTTATACGTCCGTTCTCAATTACAGAGAAGGGTGGAGTGGATACTTGTGGCAGGGAAGATTTGCGAGTTTCCCTTTGGACAACAAATATCTCTATGCAGCGATGCGGTACGTAGAACTGAACCCCGTGCGGGCAGGTATGGTTCGGGAGCCCGAATCGTATTCTTGGTCCAGCGCGAAAGCCCATGTATTGAAAGATAAGGACATACTTTTGGGAGAGCATTTCCTGTCGGATGAAATCAAGGATTGGAAAGATTTCCTAGCAGCCGAAGACGTGGATAATTTTGGCGTCAAATATAAGCAGCACAGTCAAACCGGGCGTCCTCTCGGTGAAGTTTCATTTGTCGAAGCTCTAGAGCAAAAGTTAGGTAGGCCGTTATCCCTGCAAAGGCGGGGCCCAAAACCAAAGCCAAAGAAACTAATTAGTGATTTAGTATGATGTCCCCAAATTACAAATTCACAAATTACAGGGCTTAATTGTCCTAATGCTAGAAAATCACCATTCCGGCCTGGTATGGAAAACAATGATGCGAAGTCCCACCGTAAGAGAGGGTCTTCGCAAAGCGGGGTTGTAAAATGAGAGCAGCGTGTCTTCCGTCGTCCCTGAGCAGCGACTGTCGGGAGCGGCGCGGGTTACCTTCGTGCGATTTTGTGTCTTGGATACGGCGGCAATTATGGCCGAGGGTCCAAGACACAAAATCGCCGAAGGGGTGCGCCGCGGAGACCGGAGCAGCGAACGAACTACGGCAGCTCCTTTACCCCGACACAGATGCCTCCTTGCCGACCATGCAGCGGGTCCTGTCGCGGGGCAGCCCATTCGTCCTCGCGCGTCACCCATCCCCCCGTGGGACCCCTGCCGCGCTGCGGGCGAATGGGCGCCCGCCCCGCGCCACCCGCTGCTCATCAACTATGATCTCT
>CAZOWS010000295.1:0-8936 GCA_964583365.1 uncultured Actinomycetota bacterium | reverse complement strand
ATGCATCGAGACACCCTCAACAACCGTATAGCAAAACATGTCTTATGTAACTGCTATCACGCAGTTTATTATAGACTATAAAACTGCGATTGTCAAGGCAGGCGGGGGTTCCCTAAGCAAGAATCAATGACTTGTGGGTATTCCCGTAGGGATGGGTTTTAAATAAGCTGTTGCCGGAGAAAATCACCCGGCGTAAGAATTCGTGGTTTTCGAACATTTGCCGCAAGATTCGAAGTTAAAAAATGTCGCCGATCAAGCGTAAGCAGGAAGTCACTTCCGGATTCTATGGCCGCAGCCAGGACCGGGACGTCCTTAGGGTGAATTAGAGATTCAACCTTGTTCAATGTTTTTTCCTCAGGCGCAGGAACAACAATAATTTTGTTTTGCTGAAGATATCGGTGAAAGGCCTTGCAGGATTTAGGATCAGACTTTTTGCGAAGGTTTCTATCCGCTTCGTGGAGGACCAACTTGCTAGCGATAATCTGCCATTTCTTCTTGCTCGCTAATTGAAGAATCAGAGATGATGCGCCAGTCTTCGAATAAAAACCCGCGAAAAATATATTGGCATCGAGAAACAGTCGTATCATCGCTTCAGAAACTTACGTGCACGCGCAAGCGTTGTCTTGTCAACTTTATCCTCACGCAAGAACTCTTTGACACGCTCTGTGCTGTACTCTTCGATAAAGGCCTCTTCCTCATGCGCTCCCTTACTTGCCATGTATACGCCGATATCCAGGAGCACTATCATGGGGCGGCCATTCCTTTTGACGATATAAGGTTCCTTGTTGTACCGGACCTCTTCCATGATTTCCCCAAAATGCCTGCGCAATTCCAGTGCATTGATTTCTTTAGCCATAAATGCCCTCCTCTCACTTCATACTGATCATACTATATAAAGTGATCATTATCAATAGTATAATGGTTTTAAAGACTTGCCGTGACAAGCGCGGCATCCGGGCCCATGGCCGCGTCGAGCGTGGTGTTTTCTACTTCGCGCATCGTGATGGCCGTGATCGCGCACGCGGCGTGGTCGCGAATTTCGGCGGAAGGATCGTTTTGGAGAATTCTGTCTAAATGGGGAATATGCTCAGCCGTTCCCAATACGCCCAAACCCTTGATCGCTAATTCCTGCAGATCATGATTGGTGTTACCCAGCCATGCGACGAAGCTAGGACAGACACGCTTATCTTGTAGCTGGGTCAACGCTGCGCCCAAGAACCATCGAAATTCGTCGTCCGACTGCTGTAGAGCCTCGACCATGATATCGGCCGCCTCCTTCGCACCCCTTTGCCCTAAAACCCTGGCCGCTTGGCTTCGGGCTTTGCCCGTTTTCTCGGCAACAACTTTCATCAGTATGGGAACGATGCGTGAGTCGTCAAATGCCCCCAGAGCCATTGCTATATGTCCGCGTACCGCATCAGGAATTTTCGTTGCGGGACGATTCAATAATTGCACCATGGGTTCAATGGAACGAATATCTTTGATAACGCCTAAGGCATCGCCTCCATCACATCGCGCACCCACCAACACATTTTTGTTATTCAGCATGGTAATCAAATCTGGCACGACCTTGCTTCCCATACTGCATAAAAGTTTGCCTAAAATAGCCCGACGGATAACGTCACGCGTGTTGAACGCCCGAAGAACGTGCACGACAGCCGCCTCACCGAGTTCTGTAAAAACCGGAAGAAAATGCTTATACGTTGCATAATTGGACCCGTTTATGGATCGCAGCATAACGCGTATTGCCTTGTCGCGCGTTTTCGCATGGGGGCAGGACAATATCATTTTTGCTGTCTGTCTTTGCGTATAGGAGTCGAATTTGTCCAAGCCATAGAAGATCTTATCGCGCAGCGCCTCCTCTAGATAAAAGTCCGACACTCGTTCGAGGAGAATCACGCCTATGCTAAAGTCCAAGTCTTTTTCAAGCGCCTCATCGGGCAATAATCGCACGGGATTGCCGAAAAGAATCATTTCCTGAACGAAGGTCACTGCGAGTTCTTCCACGAATTTTCTCTCGTCGGCGGCACGACCGTACTTGTTCTCGAATTCCCTACGCAGCTTTTGAAATCCGGCATTCCCTAAGCGCGTGCGCAAAGCGGCATGCATAGCATCTACCATTTGCTTATACTTTTTCTGGCGTCCTAGTCGCACGAGCATTCTCTCGTGAAAATTCAGCAACGCGGCATTGTCGTACGCGATCCAGCCCAGAGACTCCGCCGCAGCATTCCGTACCTCTCCATCTGTATCGGACAAGGCCCTAGTCAAGAGCCGCTCGCCATCCTCGTTGTGGTATTTTCCTAGCACGCGCACAGCCGCCGCACGCACTGCATCGGCATGATCTTCCGTATAGCGAACAACCATGTCTTGAACATTTTCCGAGAAAAACTCTCCAGCGGCCGCAACAGCTGCGGCGCGTAGTTGCGCGTCTTCCTTGCTCGTTGCAATGTTCATTAAGGCTGGCAAGACACGTGTATCCCCGAATAGGCCCAACATTCTTGCGGCCTCTACCCTGTGTTCAGGTGATTCCTGCCCGTTCCGTACAATTGTCATTTGATCCCCGACGGGATCTTCGGAGGCAAGCGCTGCAGCCGTTTCAGCTTGCGTGAAACCTCGCGCGCGCAAATATTGCGGCCTCAACGGCGATCGAAATAGCATGACACGCATGGTATGCATGGCGTTCGGTATCCAGGACTCCAGCAAATTATCGGGATGTCTTCCGCCTAAGATATTTCTGCCAAAAATATATTTTTCGATGAAATACCGTATAACAAAATCGTTCAAGAAGTTCTGGCCGGACTTTGCTCGACCGTATTTTATTTCATGTTCTCGGCGCAGCAGCCTAAACTCCGCACGCGGAATATTCGCATAGAATTTTTCTAGAAACTTACCCATCTCATATCCACAGCTCCCGAGATAGGCGCGCAAGCGGAATTGAACGCGTAATACGCTCTCTACATCCATAGACATTCCGCACTCTCGTATCCCCTGTTGCAGCGTGTTGCGAAGGCGCCTGGACATGCTAATGCGTTTTTGCCCGTGCCTCCCTTCGCGCATCGTGATGCGCGTAATCGCCTGCGCGGCTGACCTTCTAAAGGGTCCATCGGAATGAGAAAGAATCTTATCCAATGTCGTAATGTCGTTATTGCCGCCGTATTCGTCCAAGATTTTTACTATGCCCAACAAAAGCATCTCGTCTTTGTCCCCGGTGAGAGTATCGAACGCAGCGAACATACGCGTGTCCCCGAGTTTGCCAATCGCCAATACCGCGCTTTTCCGTATTTCTGTATCGACATCGTTGGTATGCGCGGCAACGGCCTTCAGGGCCACAGGGTCTTCGAGTTGCGTCAACGCTTGCGCGACTGACGTACGAAGCAGCACGCCGGGTTCATCGAGCAAGGGGAGTAATTCAGCGATAGTCCTTGTATCCCCCAATGTATCTAAATATTTGGCTGCAAGCTTGCGCCTCGCCTCTTCTTGTCCGGGCTTTACGTCGCTCAAAATTGCCTGCCTCGTTGCATCGCCAAAATCTCTGAGTGTTTGCAATGTGTCGCTGCTCACGACATTTTCCGAAGCAAGACTTTCTAGTATCGGACGAACCGCCCTGCTATCGCCTCTGTCGCCGAGGGCTGCAATAGCATAGTCGCGCACATGCCAGGAAGCATCGTCGAGCTTGCCCGTCAACATACCGGGGGTTCGGCTATCGGTGTTATAGGCCAGCAACTCTATCGCCTTCTTGCGAACGGCTTCATCGGCATCGGACAAACTGGTAAACAAAATGTCGGTTGCGTCGGGGAAATCCAGGACTGCAACGACGCGCAAAGCCGTAAGGCGTATCGCCGGATCCATATCCTGCAATAGCTCGGGAAGGCGCTCGCGCAAAGCTTCAGTATTGCTTTTGAGCAATATCGCGACAACGCTTGCGCGCATCGAAACATTGTTACTGCTTAGGGCCGCCAACAAGCGGTCCGTGGCCTT
Source organism: uncultured Actinomycetota bacterium (assembly GCA_964583365.1). Classification (GTDB taxonomy): domain Bacteria; phylum Auribacterota; class Ancaeobacteria; order Ancaeobacterales; family CAZGMX01; genus CAZOWS01. The sequence continues at coordinate 4,958 of CAZOWS010000295.1, read as the reverse complement.
ATGGCCCAGTTTAATCAATGTTGCCTCTATCACACTTTTAAGTTCGCCTTTCCCCCCCCAAACGTCCAAGGCCGCCATCAATGGCTTCAATGCCCGCGAGTCACCAATGTCGCCCAAGGCCCAAACTACAGCCCCATGCATCTCGTTGCGCGGGCCACGCAGGCCGCGATTCAGTATTGCGATCATAGGTTTTACGGCGCGGCGCGATCGCATCAGCCCCAACGACCCGGCAGCAGCTTGACCCACTTGCTTCTCGTTTTGCCGTGCCAACGCGATCAAAGCATTCTCAGCCGGAGCACCGATGGACCAAAGCGAGGATACCGCCCACAATCTTTTGTCATGGCGGGCGGCATTCAACGCAAGCATCTGCAAATCAGCGATAGGATCGGGAGATGCGATGTTCATGGAATCTAAAGTCAGGATGCGGCTTTTTAGGTATTCCCATCGCAATGGCGAGTTGTACGCGAGTGTCTGCACTTTGGCGAGAATAGGTTGCGCGAGCTCATCGAGTATTTTCCTTTGCATAAAAACCATGTCCTGACGGAGGGCCTTGATTTTTTGCGGACTTGTTTCCTGAAGCGCGCTGTCGGGTAAAAAGCGAACGGGGTTGCCGAACAACAATGTCTCCTGTAAATGCGTGACCATCCATTCTTCCACAAACTCGGGCCAATCTTTTGTCGTGCCGTAATTATTTTCAAAACCACGACGCAGTTTGGCCATGCCGACGGTTCCATAATGCTCAAAGAGCTTGCTCTGAATATGCCGCAGCAATTCCGGCCGGCGGTGAAACATCGCGTGAATCTGTTCATGGAATTTCAATGCCGCCGTGACCTTCTCGTCCGAGACATTCCTATCCTCACGCACTAATTTTTTAAGTTGCCGCGCGACGGCCTCCCGAATGGGCTTGGACGCAAGTCGTATAGAGCCTTTTGCGCTTTTGTGATAGGAGGCAAATCCCTTGCGTTCCACCAAATCTGTAATCTCATCAGCGCTTAATCCAAGCTCTTTTGCGTCCCGCAGCAGTTCTCTTCTCAACGCCACGCGAATATGAAACGGAAAGCGATGGCGGAGAATGGTTTCGTCCTCGGCCGAGCGCATCGTGATGGCCGTGATCGCTTTGGCTGCGGCGCTTGCAACATTCTGATCCGGGTTGCCCAGAGCATTGTCCAGCAACGGCACTGCTCTTTCATCGCCTATATTTTCAAGCGCCTGAATTGCGCCGTTAACCGCATGCGGGGCAGTGGAGCGCAATACCCCACCTAAGACGTCTATAGCGCGCGGGTCACCGATATCACCCAAGGCGTCGGCAAGAATTTTCTCTACGGTGTAATTACCTCGCGCTGCGCGCAATACTTCTATCAGTGCGGGCACGGCCACATAGCCAAGTCCACTGGCCGCAACAGCGAGGTTCGCCAATATCTTTAATTCAGCCGCCGATGTCGCGGCCTTAGGAGCCAACTCCAGCATCTCATCGCGCAGCGCGACGATGGCTCCGGAATGCCCCATTTCGGCTAATGCAACGGCCACAGGGATTCGTTTCAACGGATCCTGCTCGCGCAATAACGCGTTCAGGGATTTGGCCGATTCGGATGGGGCAATGCCCATAAGATTCCTGATGGCACTGAGGGAAATGGTATCGTCGCGATTGGCGGCCACCGTAGCCAAGGGTACTACTCCGGCGGCACCCAATTTGACCAGGGCCTTCAGAGCTTCTTCTCGGACATCCGCAGGCTCGTGGGTGGATTGGGCCTTGGCAAGCAACGCTTGCGCGGAACTTGCTTCGCCAATTTCGCCAAGCGCGAATATCGCTGCGACACGCACTTTCTTTTCATCATCACCGAGCACTCCTAGCAATCTGGATTCACTGTGCGCATCCGCGATGCGCGCAAGCGCGTAAGCCGCGTAGCGCCGAACCATCGTGTTAGGATCCGAAAGCATGCGCTCCACCAAGATCCGTGCGCGTGGGTCACGCATGCGCCCAAGACATTCGATCGCGCGAGCGCGCGCAACAGCGCTTTGATCCTTGAGATAGGCGACAGGATCGGCGGGTACATGTTGATTGATCTTGATCGCGGTTTGCGGATCACGAATCTGATAAATGATAAGATCCGCATCGGCTTCATCGTCTCCACGCAGCGAATATTCCACCGCCAAATAACGCGGACTCGCCGCCGATGCCCTAGCCATCTTCTCCATATCGAACAGTAGCTTGCCAGTTACGCGATGGATTAGGTCGGCGTCTCTATGCTGGAGTTCTCCGTTGATGAAGTGAACGCTGCGAGAATTACTTTGTAGCATATTTTCGGCTTTCAAACTGGCCATGAAATAATTCGCGAACAAATGTTCGAGAAATTCTCTATGCGTCCGGTACTCCCCGAATACCTTCTCCATATCGCGCCGCCAGGCCATGATTACGCCGTGGGATTCACGGTGGCTTAGGGCCTTGTCCAAGCGCTCGATCAATTCAGGGTGCATGCCGAAAAAGTTGTACAAATTCTGCTGAAGTCGAAAAACGCCATGCAATTGCTCCTCGGCAATATCGCCCTGTTTAAATGAGCGTATTGCACCTCTGATTTCCGTAATGAATGCAGGGACTTTGAATCCAAAGCCGCGCCGCAATGCCCGCCACGATCTTTGCATGGGCTGCATCTCTTGATCCATGCGCAGGAAAATCTCGCGGCTTTCAAGAAGTTTTTCCACGTCTTCGGCTGCATCTGGAAAATTAGCCTCGCGCTGCGTTTTTTGTAAATGCTGCACAATGTGACTATGGAGTTTGAGCGAAAAACGATAGGACGGTGCTTGCCTGAAAATTCTTGAAACCGGGACGAATTCTTCCGCTGACAACAAAGAATAACCATCGCGCTCGAGTTGTTCTAGACGATGCGAATCCATCGCCAAGGCCAATTTCTCTTTCGTGGGCGCGAATCCTGCACCGCGCCGCAGCAAAAGTAGATGTCCAATTCGCAGACTCCCGTCATGGAGGGGAAAGCGTATGGAAAAGTCCGCAACGCAATCTCCGCTATCCAGAACATCGGGTGCGGGTAGCGTCACGATGCCGGCAGAGGCAGCGTGCACAAGCGCATCATGGAAACTCTTGCGCAAACTTTTGCGATTCACGGCGGCTGGCGATTGCACCCAGACATTGGATAATTCCTTTGCGAACAGCCGCCAATCGGTTTCACGAGCGCGGGTTGACGATGGGCCAAATACCGATGCCGGCGCCAGCAGATTATGCGCGACGAATTCTTCAGCCGCTTGCGGGACAGGCAGTTCGGGCATAGCGCGCAATGCCGGCGCAGCCTGCTCAATTTTGGCGCGTCGCGGCATACCGGGCTGGGCACGCATGGTGATAGCCGTGATGGCCTCCGCCGCGGCTGCCTGCACAAACTCATCGCTGTCCAATCGCAGCAATTCGTCGAGCGCGGAAATTTGTGCCGGTGTTCCTAGCTTTGCTATTGCTTCAATCATGTCGTATCGCGAGGCGCAATCCACGCGCAACGCAGCGGCCATTAGAGGCGCGGCAGTGGAAGGCCCGACCGCGATCAACGCAGCCTCTATGCGTTCGACGAGCATCTCGTTCATGGTGGCGGGCACCATCATCATGGTCGTGATCAAGGCGTCTGTCGCCTCGGGCCCGCCTATCGTGCCTAGGGATTTCAATACCGCATACTTTACTTTTCTGCTGCTCTCCTCCCCGAGCGCCCTGGTCAGCGCTTGCACAACAAAATGCCCTTGAAATTTCCCAAGCTGCTGCGCGGCCATCATGCGCACTTTAGGATGCTTGTCGCGCAGGGCCCGCATAAGCCTATACTCCGGCTCATTGTCAGACGGGCGAAATTCCCCTATTGCCTGAATCGCTGCCGCCCGCATGGTGGCGGATTGATTCTTGTCTGTTATGGCCATCAATGCGGGCAATGCTCTCGGGTCGCCGAGCATACTCAGCGTCCTCATCGCAGCTACTTTCTGAGCGATCGTGGATTTCTTTTTGCGCAAAATTCTTAAATTTTCTCCCACGGGATCCTGCATCCTTGTCAATGCGGCTGCGGCGGGCATCTCAAACCCTCGAGCCCGCAGATATTGTTTGCGCAGCGGCGAGCGGAAAAACGTCATGCGTATGTCCATAACGGACTCGCCAAGCCAATCTTCGAGTATGGAGCCGATTCTGGCATCCATGGGGACTCCAGATTGCAGCATCAATGGCCGGCCAAAAACATATTTGTCCATGCTAACTTGCAGTATCAACTCAATAAGAAATTCCCTAACAGAATCTGTGGCGCCATAATTATTTTCAAACGCTCGGCGCAGGCGACGCAACCCTGCAACGCCCAGATTCCTTGAAAACCCTTTCTGGACCCACTCCATGTGATCCTTCCACTTTTCATTATCTTTACCACGCAAAAATTCCTGCAGCCGGAATTGTTGACGGAAGATGAGACCGACTTCATGCTCCGAGTGCAAGGACATGGGCGCGAACCAATCGGCTTCGTGGAGAATTTGAGCGATTGCCTCTCGCAGGCTTCGCGGCAAGCGATGAAAGCGCACTAGCCCAACGCCCGAGGCAATGTCCGTGATTTGTTCTTCGTTGAGTTGGAGCGGGCCTCGGCGTGCTCGAAGGCCGGTCTCCAAGGCCAATCGAATGTGCTTGGGTAGAACAATGCGTGTCTGATATGGCTTTCCATAGCGCATCGTGATGGCAGTGATGGCCTTGGCGACAATAGTCCGTACTCCATCGTCTTTATCCCCAAGCCGCGCATCGAGAGCCGCGACCGTGTCCTGCCCGCCAACACGACTGAGACTTTGCGCACCCATTGCGCGTATCTCGGGAGTGCCGCTTTCCAGTAGATTCACCAGCATCGGATACAACCCGGGATCACCCAATTTTTCTATGGCCTCGGATATGAGCACGGCCTCTATGTCCCAACCGCCATGATCGCGCATGGCAACAGCTTCAACACCGA
>CAZOWS010000294.1:0-9407 GCA_964583365.1 uncultured Actinomycetota bacterium | reverse complement strand
GATGTCCTGCGTTGCGAATCCTGGCGTTCCTTTTTCTACAAGGAAGCCGCGAATTGCACCATCCAGTTTGGCCCAGACGGTCGCGATGTCGGCAATGCCGCCGTTGGTGATCCACATCTTGGAGCCGTTGATAACGAATGTGTTTTTTTTTCGCTCGGCCTTGGTGGCCATGCTCGCGGGGTCGGAGCCATGATCGGCCTCGGTCAGGCCGAAGCAGCCTATGGACTTGCCGGCAGCCAATAGCGGTAGCCACTTCTCTTTTTGCTCCTCCGAGCCATATTCTAATATCGGGTACATGACCAGCGCGCTTTGCACGGATACGAAGCTGCGTATGCCGCTGTCGCCGCGCTCGAGTTCCTGTAGCATCAGGCCGTAGGCCACGTTGTTGATGCCCGCGCAGCCGTAGCCCTGTATCGTTGCGCCGAGAAAACCGGCCTCGGCTATTTTTGGAATCAAATGCGCGGGGAAAATGCCTTTCTCGAAATGGTCGGCAATGATCGGAAGGATCTCGCGGTCCACGAATTTGGCCGCGACGTCGCGCACCGCGCGTTCATCTTCGGATAGAAACGGGCCGAGCTGATAAAAATCGGTTCGCGAGGTCTCGGACATCAGCGACGCGCCTCTGGGGTGCATTTCTCAAGGCGGGCGAGCAATTCTTTTTGTTTGTTTCTGAGAAAAAATAAGTAGCCGAAAATCAATGCCCAGATTACCAAGTACGCGGTGCATAAATAAATCATATGGTAGTCAACCTCCCCCTTATCCCCACCTAACAAAGGAGGGGACCGTCATCCGAGGGTTCGTCTATCCGCGCGAAGGCAGCATCCCGGTTGAGCAACTGCAACCGTCTCCGCATCAATAGTGCAAACAACAGCGTGAGCGCGAGCCAGGACAGCATCAATGTCCAATACATGGCCGGCTCGAGGCCGGATTTGGATCCACCCAGAATAACGGGTTTCGGATGCTGCGTGCGCCATAGCCGTATCGCAAAATACACGACCGGCACGTCCAGAAAACCAATGATGCCTACTACCGCAGCCAACAGCGCTGTCTTGGGTGAATCTTTTAGCGCTGAGCGCAGCAAAAGATACGAAAGATAAATCAGCCACAGGACAAACGTGGAGGTAAGCCGCGCGTCCCATGTCCACCAAATGCCCCAGACCGGTTTGGCCCATAGCGGCCCTGTGATTAGCACGATGGTGCAGAACAATGTTCCGACCTCGGCGGCAGCCAGCGCCCGTCTATCCCAGGTGGTCTTGCGCGTAGCCAGATACGCGATGCTGAAGCAAAAAACAAGAAAGTAGGCGATGAACGCAATCCAGGCGCTCGGCACGTGAAAATAAAAAATCCTCTGCACGTCGCCCATCAGGAATTCCGTAGGCGCGCCAACAAACACCGCAAGAATGGCTGCGCTGATCAGAATAGAAACTAAAATCTCTAACAAGCTCGCCTTTCTGTCATCCTGAGCCGAAGGCGAAGGATCTCGTCATGGCGATCAAGATCCTTCGTCGCTTTGCTCCTCAGGATGACATGCTGTTCGTAGTTCATCTCTCCTCCCAAACCCAATCGCAGAGCAACCACGAAACCACACATAGTATAACTGCAATGCTGCAGAGCGTCCCGAACCAAGATCCAAGTGTGCCGTCGCGCAACACCGCGGCTGTGGCTTCGATCGCGCCGATGAATAAGGGCACGGAAAGCGGGAACATTAATATTGGCAATAATGCGTCTTTGGTTCTGGCATGCGACGACACGCCCGAGAGCAAAACGCCGAGGCAGACGAAGCCCGCATTGCCGACCGCATGCACGAGAAAGAGTTTTGGCAGTTGGCCCCAAAAGGAGAGATCGTGCAGAATAAAAAACACCGGATACACGATTAACCCCAACAGCATCAACCACAGCAGGCTGGACAATGTTTTGGCCAGAAAGAGAGAGGAGCGCGGCATGGGGCTGATTAAAAGGGCTTCCAGGCAATGATTTTCTTTTTCTACCGCAAAGCCGCGCTGAAAACTTAAGACTCCTGCGAACAAGAACGTCACCCACAGTATGCCGGGGGCCAGATTCGGCCACTCGCGCGATGGGACATCCCAGGCAAAACTGAAAAGCAGGATGACGCTCAGAGCAAACACGAATAGAAAGCCCAGTAAATCCTTGGCTTTCCATTCTAAGAGAATGTCTTTGCGGAGAAGGATTAGGAAATGGGGGGATATTGGGGGGCACGGAAATGCGGGGACACGTACCAAATTCAAAGGCGAATTTGTTACATGTCCCCGGATTTCCGGAATTTCCTTACTACTGCCAGTCGATGCAAGGAGGGCAACCGGAATCATCTTTCCGCAGGGCTTTAGTATTTCGGGTTGATGTGTGGCTACTGCGATGATTTTTCCTGCTTTTTTCCAGCGGATGATTTGTTGCTGCAAGACCCCTGTGTTCTGGGTGTCCAGGCCGTTGAAGGGTTCGTCCAACAGAGCTACCGAACACTCTTGCAGCGAAAGCCTCGCCAATCCCAATCGCTTGCGCATGCCCTGCGACAAAACGCGAAGTGGGCGCTGTCGCTGCGGAATGAGGCTCCATTCGTCCAAGACTTGCGATAGTTTTTGGGAAAATCCATTCGTCGTATCCGCGCCGTAGATTTGCGCCCAAAAGGCGAGGTTTTCCTCGACACTCAGGTCTTCGTAGCAGGCTGTGGCTTCGCCCAAATAGCCTATACGCTTGCGGGCTTCGGTGAGGGTTTCCTTCATCGTCACGGGTGCGCCATTCCACAAATACTGCCCTTCGTCGGGTGATAAAGCCGTGGCAAGAATGCGCAAGAGCGTGGATTTTCCCGACCCGTTTGGGCCGGTCAACACCAGTAAATCACCTCCGGATAAATGAACGTCAACACCCTGCAAGGCGCGAATGGGGCCGAATCTTTTAGAAATGCCTCGCAGGTCAATTTCCATGCGATTCATCGCAATAGGACTTCCATGCTTCACGCAGCAGCGCCTGCTCTCGCTCGCGAAATGTTTTGTCGTCCAGAGCGCCGCTTTTGCGGGCCGAAGAGAGTTGGAGAAGTTTCTCGCGATAAGCGCTCATGGATGGAAAATCGAATCGTTGCGCGGGCGCAGCGGCCTTGCTTTTAAGAAACATCGCCACGTTGAGACCCAACCCGATGGCCATCAGCGCAAAAAGTAGCCAAACTATTTTGGCGATGGAAGGATTTCTCTCGACCACTTGATGGTCTTCCTCGCCGTGTTGCGCCTGAGAGTGTTCCCCCTGCTCTGTCGGTAAAGGTTCGGCAATCCTAGATCCGCCGGAAATAGTCATAGCCCACGTACTGCCGGCAGAGATGGAGTCCCAGCCCGCGACCTTCACGTGATTCGCGGTATCCACCTGTATCTCTTTCAACCCCGCTGACTCGACGCGCATATCTTCGGGGTAAAAAAGAGCGAGCACTTTTGTAAGGGTGTAAAAACTCTTGGTCTGCAAAGAGTATTGTTCTTTGGTATAGTCCACCGAGTAGACGATCTCGAACGATGTCTTGCCCGGCTTGATCGCGTACGAAACACGAAACGCGCCGTCGGGATCCTTTGCGAGGCTCGCACGCAGCGGTATCTTGCCGCTGGAGGCCGAGACGCTCAGGTCTTGTGCCCCCTCGGGGATGTGCACGCGAAAAAGCCCGCCCAGAATGTTCATCGTTGTCTTGGTGGGATTCGCTACTTCGTAGCTCCAACTAAAAATCAGGAGATTATCAGCGCGCTTGATGAAGAGATGGGGGAGCGCGACGATGGCCTTGTCCATGCTCGGAATAGAATCGAAGACAGTGACTTCATGGACCTTTTTCTGATGGGCCTGGAAAGGGCCTAGGGTGGTGAAGTAATTAACTCCCTGATGCGTGGCGCGCAACATGAAGGGGCCGTTCAAGTTGCTTGCGACAGAGAATTGGAAGCTGTCATGCACGTCCTTTAAGGAAGCGAGTTCCTCCATGCCTTGCTCCAGGGATATCAGCGTGACCCTTTCAGCTTTTCCTGAGGATTGTGTCGTGCCGTTGACAAGTTTGCCTTCCACTAAATTTGTCTCGGCGAATGCCGTTGCACAAAAGGAAAACAGAAACATAATTGCACAAAACCGTTGTACGAAATTTGTATTGTAATGGGAACTGTCATCCTGAGCGAAGCGAAGGATCTTGATTGCCAAACTAGATACTTCGTCGCGGATGCTCCTCAGGATGACATTATTCCACCTGATAAATCGCTTCATGATTGCACCGTCAGCGTTCCGCCGCATTGGGGGCAAAATTTGAATGCCTGATCGTAAAAAGTTTTGCAGGCGAAGCAAACCCTTGCCCCGTCATTGCGAGCGGCCTTCTGCGGCGAAGCAATCTCGCCTCTGACCTTAGCTCCAAGCATGAACGCCTCAAAATCCGCGGGTGGCCGGCTGTTCTGCATCTGGTCCATCAACGCGAGCATCTGTTTTTTATACGTTGTCTCCAGCCGCGTAAAATCTTCATCCGAAAGTTTTCCCAATTTCTGCTCATGCGCAAGGTCCTCCAGATTGAATAGAATCGTCTGTTTTTGGTCCAGCCAATCCGACCACACCGTGGACGCGCGCCAATTCTGGCGATGCATTCCGTCCTTGGGCCACAAAGGTTTGACGACGCAAAGTACGCAGGCCACCATTCCGGCCACGCCCAGAAAAGCCGCTAAGGCTGTTGATTCCACTTGTCCCACTCCTTCTTGAACTTTTCCTCGTCCTCGGGGTTGAGCTTTTCCGTGGGAAGAACTGTTTTTTTATTTTTCTTGTTCTGCGCACGCAACCAGAGAAAAATCCCAATGCCTCCCATGATCAGCGAAAGAAAAGGAAGAATCCAAGCCAGCAGATACACGCCTTTGGCAGGCGGCTCCGACAGCACCACTTTTCCCATGGAGGCCACGAAAGCATTCACGATTGTGTCGTCCGAAGCCCCTGCGCTCAATTGTTTTTCGATCTCCTGGCGCATCGGGATTCCAGACGGGCAGTTTTGGTGATTGCACACGCCGAGAATCATTTTGCAACCGCATTGGCATATGAGGCGGTCCGAAACTGCATTGAAGCGCTCTGCGAGAGGTCCCGTGAGCGAGGTTTTGGCGGAGCCGGCTTCCGCGATGCAAAAAATGCTAAAAATGGAAAACAGCGCAATGCCTAAGCATAGTGAAACCCCTGTCATCCTGAGCGAAGCGAAGGATCTGGATACCAAACTAGATCCTTCGTCACTAAGGTTCCTCAGGATGACATTTTGCCCGACATTTCGACATATCCATGCGTTCATTTTTTCTCCATCGCCTCGGGGCCCATCGCGAACAGCGTGCCGAGTATCAGGACGATGCCGCCCATCCACACCCAGTTCACCAGCGGATTGATATACAATTGCAACAACGCTTTGCCATTCTCTTGCACATCCGCTAGCACAACGTAAAGGTCTTCTCGAATGCTGGAACGCAACGCCACTTCGGACGTGGGCTGCTCGCTGGATTTATAATATCTTTTTTCAGGGCGCAGGAGCGAGATGGATTTGCCGCCATTCCGAGTTACGTTGATCACGGCTTCGTTGCCCGAGTAATTGGAGTTCTCCTCGTTGTTGATTTTGACCAATTCCAACTTGTATTTTCCAAACGAGGTTGTCTGGCCCGCAGACAACTCCGCGCGCCCCTCCTGTTTGAAGGACTCTCCGGCGATGCCTACGAAAATCAGGACCATCCCCAAATGCACAAGAAAACCGCCGTAGCGGCGTTTGTTCCGGCGCGACATGGCCCACATCGCGCGCCAGAATCCTTCTTTCGTGACCGAGTTCCGCGCCCGCGCGCCCTTCCAGAATTCGTACACGATGGTGTGAATGACAAAAGCTGCCAGTCCGAAACATATCCATGCGTAGAAGTGATGTGCGCCTACGAACCAGAGAACGGCCATTATTACCAAACCGGATAGGGCGGGCTTCAGTAAATTTTTCTTCAGCGTGCCAAGCGAGGTCTTTCGCCACGCAAAATACGGGCCTGCGCCGGTCAACAAAAGTAATACCAACGCGATCGGGATATTGACTTTATTGAAGAATGGCGCGCCCACAACAATTTTCTCCCCCGTTAGCGCTTCCGAGAGAACGGGGAAAATTGTCCCCCACAACACCGAGAAGCAGGCGCAAAGCAAAATTAAATTGTTAAAAAGAAAACTGCTTTCGCGCGAAATTACGGATTCCAGCGGCGGGGATGTACGCAGTTCTTTCCAGCGTAGCACCAACAAGGCGATGGAAACGGCCAAGATCAGGCCGATGAAAGTGAGAAAGTAGGTGCCGATGGACGACTGCGCGAACGAATGCACCGAGGACACCACGCCACTGCGTGTGAGAAATGTCCCAAAAATACAAAGGACATAGCAGAGAATGACCAACACCATGTTCCACGTCTTGAGCATGCCCTGGCGCTCTTGCACCATGACCGAATGCAAAAACGCGGTTCCACAAATCCACGGCATCAGCGACGCATTTTCCACGGGGTCCCAGGCCCAGTATCCTCCCCAACCCAGCTCCACGTAAGCCCAGCGGGCTCCGAGCATGATGCCGATGGCCTGGAAAAGCCAGGCGGTCAATGTCCAGCGCCGCACGGTCTTGATCCAGCGATTGCCGAGCTGTCCCGTCGCAAGCGCGGCAATCGCGAACGCGAACGGCACGACGAAGCCGACATAGCCGAGATACAGCATCGGCGGGTGAATGACCATGGCCGGGTGTTGCAACAGCGGATTCAAGCCTTTGCCGTCCGGGGGTGTAAAAAGTTGCTCGCCCTGCGGCGTGAGAATGTGGAATTGCGCGAACGGATTGGCCACGAACAAATGCAACAGCGTGAAAAATAGTACGGAAGCGGCAAACACCATCGCGATGCAAGCCAGAATCCATCTGTCCCGCCGGTAATTTTGCCACAGGGCGATGGCAGCGTAGCCATTGAGAATCAAGTTCCAAAAAAGAAGAGATCCTGCTTGTCCGCCCCAAAGCGCAGTGATTTTAAAATACCAGGGCAGTGCCCTGTTCGAATACCCCCAGACGTAGCATTGATTGAAGTCGTCTCGGGAAAGAAGAATCACGACCAAAGCGCCCGCCAGGCAAATCCAGCCGGACGAACAAAGGAAGGCACGCACGCCGGACACGATAAGTTCCTCGCGCTTTTGCCAAAATCCCAGCGCGCAACTGACCAGCGCGTACGCGCTGAAACCGAACGCAAAAATCAGAGCGAGATAACCGAGGTCAGCCATGGTCCTCTTCCCTCCCCTTTGTAAGGGGAGGGCCAGGGAGGGGTAGAGGTTGTGTAGCCGTCTGCGGCGGCTGAAACGAACTCACGCGCCGCTCGCCCTTGCTCTCGTATTTCGACGCGCATTTGGCCTGGATTTTATCCGCCAGAAAAACCTTTTGATCCAAATCGTAGCGCCCGTCCACAACAGCTTGCGCGCTATCGCGAAATGTGTCGGGCAAGGGGTCGGTGCCAACGTACAGCACGGGCAAGGTCAAATTCCCTTGGGCCAATTCAAAGCGCATCTGCGTGCCTTTCTGAACCGACCCTGGCTTGACATCGCCCCCCACGCGCAAAGCCTTTCCCCGCGAGGAGGCAGGCGCATTCAACAATTCCTGCACGGTTAAATAATAGGTTTTTGCCCTGCCGTATCCTTGAAAGCCAAGCCAAAGACAGGCAGCGACCAGAAGCACGGAACTCACGATGATTTTTAGTCGGCTCATGACAAAGTGGCGAAAGTATAGCACAGCGATACGGGGCAAGGTGTATGACATAGATCATCGATTTAGTTGCCCTGAAATATGGCACCATTCTGTTACAAGGCTGTAATTCTATGACTAAAAATATTGATCAAAAAAAATCAAAGAGGTAATCGATAAGATCGTTGGGAAATTCCGACCTGATAAAATCATTCTTTTTGGTTCCTGGGCATGGGGGAGTCCCGGGCCTGACAGCGATGTTGACTTGCTAGTGGTCAAGGAGACAGCAAACTCACGTCAACTGGCCAGAGAAATTGATATGACGCTTTTTCCTCGTCCTTTCCCGATAGACCTCATTGTTTACAACCCTGAACAGATGGAAAGAAGAGCCAGCCTTGGTGACTCATTTATTTACGATATCCTGCACAAGGGCAAAGTGTTATACGCGAAGGGACTTGTGTAAAAGATGACCAACTATGAAGAGTGGATAAGAAAGGCTATGGACGATGAGTTATCCATACAAGCCATTCTCACGGAGAAGGGAGCTCCCAGCACGGCATGAAATACATGAAGACCTTGCGACGTTGAACAGATACTACATTGAAACCCGATATCCGGGAGATTATCCCCAATTCGATTGGGCTGAAGCGCAGGCCGCTTTTGAAGCAGCTATGCGAGTGAAGGAATTTGTTCTCCGAAAAACAAAACTGTAACCGCATCCCACAAGAATCATAGCCACACGCGTTAAACCTCTAAAGCTCGCACGTTTCCGCACACGTTTCCGCGCAGCCAGCCTAGGCCTTGACAAAAGCAACGTAATGCTTTATACTGTAATCAGTTATGATTACACCTTACTCCTCTTTATTGGAGCTGGGACAAGTTTGCTTTGTCCGCCAGCGACATGACAGGTGGGCTTGGAGGTAGACAATGTATTGCAGAATGCAGCATAGCTTTAACAAAGGGTTCTCGTGGTTGCTGATCTCAGCCTTTCTGCTGCAATCCATCCCGGCATATTCTACGTCCGATCACTGCCATTATCTCGCCCCGCAAAGCAGTATGGCCGATGCTGGGCTACTGCAATCCTTCGCGGGCCTTGTCTCGCGATTTAAGCCCAATCCGCAGCGGGAAAGGCAGCAAAGACGTTTCGTGAAACAAGCGCTGCGCAACGAAGGCGCCATGGACCGATCCTCGCCTACTGTAAAAATGTTGCAGCGCATCACGGACAGATTGGCCGTAGCTGCGGGTTTGGAAGCGGGAATGTTTCAGATAGACGTGCTGGATTCGGATGTGCCCAATGCGTTCATGGTGGACCAGGTTCGGCATATTTTTATCACCAAAAAATTGTTGCAGATGTTGGAGAAGGCATGCCCCGGGGATCAATTCACCGAGGATATGCTGGCCGGTATTATCGGCCATGAACTGTCCCATTACCTGATTGGGCATTACGAAACACCGGAGAAATTCACGGCACGGGGCCCGTCCCGCTCCCGTTTTCTGAAGTTCCAAGAAATGAGTTTTTCGCATGTCTTTAATTTTTTATCGGAAAGCGCTGCCGATAAATTAGGGCTGATCTTGATGGACCGGGCTGGTTTCAAGGCTTCAGAGGCCGCCAAGGGATTGCGCGCGATGAAGGCAGAGGAAGAGATGCCGCTGGTGGAAAAGACCATCGCGGACCTGGAAGAAGAGCTGGCAAAAACGAAGG
>CAZOWS010000293.1:0-3040 GCA_964583365.1 uncultured Actinomycetota bacterium | reverse complement strand
CTCATCGACGCGAATTCGAACAATGATGAAGTAGGTGCTTTGACCTTTACTGGGATTCGAATACTGGATGGAACGACAGGGCTTATCCAATTACAAAGTGGCTCAACGTCCACGATCAGCACATCGGTGACATTGAAGAATGATTCACTGGCCTATTGGTTCTCGAGCAATGGGCTAGCGATTGCGAATGGTGGGACATTGACGAGAATAGAGAGCTCTCCTGGCATAAACGCGGGTCTGTTGACCATCAATGCCGATTATCAGTATTCCTTTGGCACTAGCAATGGGACGGGAGCCTTTGTGATGAGCGGGACGGGAGCCATCGCGATGAATGACAATGCGGCTTTGACCATAAACGCCCCGGAGAATATGACGTTGCAGAATATCACCCAGGAGGTTGGCTCAACAACTACGGTAACAGCGACGACGACAAATGACATGACCATCAGCACGATTTCAGCCAATACGATTATCCTGACCAGCACAGTCGGCGCGATAATAGATGGAAACGGAGTCCTAAACAATTTGACCACTGTGGCAAATGCCACGCTAACGGCGGGGACGACCATCGGAACATTAGCAAATCCCTTGGAAGTCACGATCGGGGGCACCATGGGCGTTAGCGCGTCGGGCTCAACGGGAGGAAATTCCGTCGTTGTCACCGGGGTCACGTTCGACAATACTCTAGCCCTACTCAACAGCCCGCCGGGTAACGTTCTCTTCAACGGTGTTGTACTTTGGTCGGTTCCGTATTCCCCGTCGCCGGAGCCGGTGCCCATCAATTATCAGCAAGCATCGATAAATGTAACCAAAGCCACACTAGTAACAACCCAGAGCGATAGTAACGTTGAAATTGCGACAATCGTAGCCATAGCGCTTCTACTATCCACGAACGAAAGTACTCTATCTACGTTAACGGACACCAATATCAATATGGATACTATTATGGCTTCACTGGCAACACTGGCTTCCACCTCGGAACTGACAGGCAACTCTGAACCCGTTATCGGATACTGTGAGCAGGCGATCAGATCCATCGAAGCCGCACAATGTCTTGCGCCATGGACCTCCGCCAACAATCCCTCCCCCGTGTACGAAATGCTTGTATCCACATTGCTCAAAGAGGGCAATGCAACCAAGGCATTTGAGGTCGCGGAAAGCTGCAAATCGGGCGCGCTTGCTAACGACTTGAGCGAAGGAAATGCGCACCTTGTCAAAAAGGACAGTCCTATACTTCGCAAGGAAGAGAAGCTGCGTCAGAGAATCAATGATATTTCCAAGGATAAACATATCGCCCCAGGCACACTGGCCGATCTGAAATCAAAACATGGCGCACTTCTAAATAAAATAAATGAAATGCACCCGGAACTCTCTTCTCTGAGAAGCGCACAATCCATTTCTCCGCAAGAGATTCAGATGATGCTGGATGACAAAACCGTGATGCTGTCCTATTTCCAAACAGAGACACATCTCACCGTCTGGCTGATCGGCAAAGACACGATTAAAACTGCACAGATTCCTATAACACCGATTCAAATGGCCAATTTGGTAAAAGCCACGCGCATAATCCTCTCGAGACCAGAAAAAGGCACAACAAGAGGCATAGTCACTAAAAATTTAACAGAGATATCACCCAAGGCCAGCGCCCTGCCGTCCAACAAGATGCTAGAAAAAATTGACAATCTATTGATCGAGCCATTTGCCAACGAAATTGAAGGCAAAACTTTGTGCATCGTACCGGACGGCCCACTTCACTCCCTACCGTTTGCCGAATTCCGCAACAAGAAGGGACAATATCTTGAGTAACGCAATCCCATATTTTACTATCCGAACGCCAACAGTTTTAAATTTTCAGCAGAAAAAAGACAAACCCAGCAAAAGCAGGATACCTCTGCCCCTACGCGTGTCTTGGTAGTGGGCAATCCAGACTTAGGAAAACGATCTTGGGATTTGCCTGGCGCCCAAATCGAAGCCAATGCCATCGCTGGAAAATCACCCCAAACCAGACAATTGATGGGTAAAGAAGCAACCAAAGCAAATGTATTGAGCGAAATTTCGCATGTCGAAATTTTCTATGCGGCGTGCCACGCGGTCGGAGACATCAGCAACCCTCTCAACTCAGGACTTCTATTGGCCTCCACGAACACGCCATTGGGGAACAATGCATCGGTCGTAGATTCGAGCATGCAAGATCAAGGAACCAGAAGCTTAGACACATCTGCAGATGACATGGAGCGAGGGAAACTGACTGCCGCAGAGATTTTCGGCGTGGATATGAAAGACACAAAATTGGTCGTCTTGAGCGGATGCGAGACGGCCGTGGGCAGAGCAAGAAGCGGAGAAGATGCCGTGAGTCTTTCACGCGCGTTTCAATACGCTGGCGCGCCAAAGGTACTTGCGAGCCAATGGAAAGTGGATGACAAAGCAACGGAGGCGTTGATGACAACGTTCTACGACGGCGTTTCCCAAACCAGCGCGGCGCAAGCGCTACAAAAAGCACAATTGGAAATCATCGCTTCGGGTAAAAATTCTCCTTTCTATTGGGCCGCCTGGGGCATTTCGGGAGACGGGCGTGGGAGCATTCAAACTAGCGCTCCAGGAGAGACTTCAGGCAAAACAAGCACATCACGGGCTGCAACGCCTCAGAAGATGAGTAACTAAGGAGGGAAATGATGACAACTCTATCAGAAAAAAGACACGCATTGCATCGCCTGGCCCTATGCATGGCCATGGCTCTTCTCATAACTCCTACAAGGCTGGTTCATGCCGATGACAATTGCCCATCCCCATCCTCTCAAGGCAGCTCATCCACATCTCAAACCAGTTCTGACACTTCTGCGTCTGGATTCGCAATCTCTACAGCGGGCTCGGCGTTGGTAAATGCAAGCGGAAGCGGCGATCCGTGGATACAATTCCAAGATGATAATATTATGCTCCACGAGCCCGAGATAGATGCGTCGAGTGATGATTCCATCCCAATAGAACCGACAGAGCCTGAGCCAAATCGCAGACAAGAAGAGATTGATAAGCTTGAGCGAAT
>CAZOWS010000292.1:0-4687 GCA_964583365.1 uncultured Actinomycetota bacterium | reverse complement strand
ATTATTTTCTCGCTGGCCGGCGAGGGCGTCTGGCAATTGATGAAATTCGAAATGGGCACGCATCGCGTGCAACGCGTTCCGACGACCGAGGCTAACGGCCGTATTCATACCTCCGCCGCCACCGTGGCCGTGATGCCCGAGGCCGATGAAATGGAAATCGAAATAGCGGCCACGGAAATTCGCGTGGATGTTTTTCGCTCATCCGGACCCGGCGGGCAAAGCGTGAACACCACGGATTCGGCCGTGCGCATCACGCATTTGCCCACAGGCATGGTGGTCACTTGCCAGGATGAAAAATCGCAACTTAAAAATAAGGCTAAGGCATTGCGCATTTTGCGTGCCCGCTTACTTGAAAAAATTCAGGAAGAAGAACACGCGCGCATTTCCAAACAACGCAAAGAACAGGTCGGTAGCGGAGACCGCAGTGAAAAAATCCGCACCTACAATTATCCGCAGAATCGCGTCACCGATCATCGCATTGGGCTGACGCTATACAATCTCGTGGCCGTGCTGGAAGGCGAAGTGGATCTGCTCGTGGAGTCGCTCGCGAAGAGGGACATGGAAGATCGCCTAAAGAAAATCGCATGACGCAGCTCCAACAGCAGTGGAAAATCGTAGACCTGATTGCCTGGGGGGCGGATTATCTCGCGCGGCATGACGTCCCCGAGCCGAGGCTCAGCACGGAATTTATATTATCCAAGACATTGCAGGCCAAGCGCTTGGACCTATATTTACAATTCGATAGGCAATTGAGCGCCGATGAGCTGGCTCAAATCAAGATATTGCTCAAGAGGCGTCTCGCGCGCGAGCCCGTGCAATATTTATTGGGTCAATGGGATTTTTTTGGCCTCACATTTTGCGTGAATCAGCATGCGCTTATCCCACGGCCGGAGACGGAGATACTGGTGGAATCCTTGTTGAGAGTTCTGCGAAAAAATGGTATAAGAAACGATTCGTTGGGCCTGGATTTAGGGACTGGAAGCGGCAATATTGCGATCACCCTCCTGGCAAATCTCCCCGAGAGCCGCTGTTTTGCGGTAGATATTTCTCTGGAAGCTTTGGAGTTGGCGCGTGCAAATGCGCAAACTCATGGTGTTGACGCGCGTGCGCATTTCCGTCAAGGCAGTTGGTTCGAGGCGCTCGGAAGCGACAAGGAAAAAGGGGCGCAATTCGATTGGATAGTGTCCAATCCGCCTTACGTTCCTGCCGATCAATGGGATGCGCTTCCGCGGGAAGTGCGCGAGTACGAACCGCGTCTGGCCTTGTGGGGCGGCTCGGGTGGGCTGGAAGCATACGAGATCATTGTGCGTGATGCGCTCCAGTATCTCAAGCCGTGCGGCTGGTTGGCGCTGGAGATAGGCGATGGCCAGCGCGAGGCGATAGAGGCATTGGCGCGGTCGATCGGCGGATGGCAAGCCATAGAGGTTGTGCCCGATAATAATCGCGTGGACCGCATTGTATTGCTGCAAAGGGAGAATTAATTCGTGGATAAAATATTGATCGAGGGCGGAAGGCAGCTCAAAGGAATCGTACATATCAGCGGTTCCAAAAACTCGGCGCTGCCGATTTTGGCCGCCACGATATTGGGAGACAGTCCTTCGCTGATCAAAAATGTTCCGCCGCTCTCGGACGTGGACACGATGATACAAATTTTGGAATTTCTCGGAGCCAAAGTGAAGCGGCCCGCAATCGGGCAAGTGCTCGTGGACCCCACCACGATCAACACGACTGTGGCGCCTTACGATCTCGTGCGTAAAATGCGCGCGTCGATTTGTGTGCTAGGCCCACTAATTGGAAAATTTAAAAAAGCGAAAGTCTCCATGCCCGGCGGATGCGTGATTGGCCAGCGACCGATAGACCTTCATCAAAAAGGCCTCGAGGCCCTCAACGTGCAAATAGACATAGAGCATGGCTACGTTGTGGCGCGCACGAAAGATCTTCGTGGTAGCGAGGTATTTTTGGGCGGACGATTTGGCTCCAGCGTTTTGGCCACCGGCAACGTGATGATGGCGGCCGTGAAGGCGCGCGGCGTGACATTCATCGAGGGTGCCGCATGCGAACCCGAAGTCGTGGATTTGACCGAGTTTCTCATGAAGATGGGCGCCAAGATCGAGGGTGCCGGCTCGCACAGGCTTAAAATCACCGGTGTTAAGAAGTTGAACGGCGTGGAGCATAGCGTCATTCCCGATCGTATTGAAGCGGGAACTTACATGATTGCGGCTGCGATCACGCGCGGGGAGTTGCGCTTGAAAGGCGTGCGATTGGATCATCTCTTGGCCGTGACCGACAAATTGCGCGAGGCGGGCATCAAGGTTCAAGCCGTGGGCAACGACATACGCGTTTCGACCAACGGAGAATTGCGCGTGGTGGATGTCATCACGCTGCCGTATCCGGGATTCCCGACCGATTTGCAGGCGCAGATGATGGCGCTTATGACGATCACGCAAGGCATCAGCGTCGTGACCGAAAAAATTTATCCCGAACGTTTTATGCACGTGAGCGAATTGAATCGCATGGCGGCGGACATCTCGCTGGAAGGCGCAAGCGCGATTGTCAAAGGTGTAAAGGCTTTGTCGGGCGCGCCGATCATGGCTTCCGACCTGCGCGCAAGCGCCGCGCTCGTGCTCGCGGGGCTTGTGGCCGAAGGCGAAACGGAAGTCAATCGCGTGTATCACATCGATCGCGGTTACGAGAGCATAGAGAAAAAACTCTCCGCGCTAGGCGCAAAAATTAAGAGAGTAGAGTAATGGTCATGGTCGCGTCACGGTTATTGCGAGGAGCCCAGCGACGAAGCAATCCCGTAGCTACAACGAGATTGCTTCGCGCCGCTCGCAATGACTTTGATAGAATCCTGTAGTGATGACAGAGGACGAACAATGTTCGAGCATCTGACAGAAAAATTTCAAAAAATAGTCCATGACCTGCGCGGGTACGGAAAACTTACCGAGGAGAATATTTCGGCGTCGTTGCGCGAAATACGTCAGGCGCTCTTAGCCGCCGACGTACCGTTTCTCGTCGTCAAAGATTTTCTGGAAAAGGTCAAGGCCAAGGCCCTAGGACAAGAGGTGATGACAAGCATCACGCCCGGCCAGTTGCTAGTCAAGATCGTGCATGATGAGATGACAGACCTGCTGGGAGGCGTATCCGCAGAGTTCACGATATCCGGACGCCCGGCCGTTATATTGCTCGCCGGACTGCAGGGCTCGGGCAAAACAACAACAGCCGTCAAGCTCGCTCGCGTGCTTTCCAAGCCCGGCAAAAAAGTGCTGCTGGCGGCCTGTGACACGGCCCGTCCGGCAGCAGCAGAGCAGTTGGAGAAATTCGGGAAACAAGCAGGACTGACCACGTTTCGCGATGCGAGCAGCGATCCCGTCGTCGTGGCCCAAAAAGCCCTCGAGCATGCGCGCGACAATTATTTTGACATTCTTATCGTGGACACAGCGGGCCGGCTGCATATGGACCAAGATTTGTTGCAGCAATTGGCCGCGATATCCAAAGCCGTCCGGCCTGATCAAAAACTATTGGTCATGGATGCAATGACCGGACAAGAATCCTTGAAATTGGCCGAAAATTTTCACGCGGCGCTAGGCATCACGGGTTTTATCCTGACAAAACTGGACGGAGACGCGCGCGGTGGAGCCGCACTCGCGATGCGTGCGGTGACGCAGAAGCCATTGTATTGGGTCGGTATGGGCGAAAGGATGGCCGACTTCGAAAGCTTTTCGCCCGATCGCATGGCCTCGCGCATTCTTGGTATGGGCGACGTGGTGGGCCTGGTCGAAAAGGCGCAGGAAGCCTTCGACGGTGTTCAAACGCAGCGACTCGAAGAAAAGATGCGCCGTTCGCAAATGGATTTGAATGATTTGTTGGCGCAATTCCAGCAGATCAAGAAGATGGGGCCGCTGGAAAACCTTCTCAAAATGATACCCGGCGCATCCCAGCTCAAAGGCGTGAACATCTCG
Organism: uncultured Actinomycetota bacterium; assembly: GCA_964583365.1. Taxonomy (GTDB): domain Bacteria; phylum Auribacterota; class Ancaeobacteria; order Ancaeobacterales; family CAZGMX01; genus CAZOWS01. The sequence goes on along the minus strand of CAZOWS010000292.1, from coordinate 725 downwards.
GGCAACGAAATCGTGCGCAACGAGGCGATTCTGCAATCCATGACATTGGCCGAGCGGTCCACGCCTGATCTGCTCGACGGCAGCCGGCGCAAGCGCATCGCGATGGGCAGTGGCAGTTCGGTGACAGATGTTAATCGCTTGATGGACAGATTCAGAGAGATGAAGAAGATGATGAAGCAGTTTGGACAGATGAAAAGGAACCCAGGCCGCTTTGCTGGTTTGGGGATGTAAAATAGGGGGAGACCATGGCAGTTGTGATGCGATTACGAAGAATGGGTGGCAATCAACGTCCGTTTTACCGGCTCGTGGTGACGGATTCCAGGAATCCGCGCGAGGGGAGATTTTTGGAAAGACTCGGCGATTATGATCCGATGAAGGAAACGGATAACGTGCGGCTGAAGCCCGAACGCATAGTTCATTGGCTCGGCTTGGGTGCAGTCCCGTCCGAGCGCGTAAGTCAATTGCTGCGCAAGGCGAAAATCGGCTTAATCGTAGCGAAGCCGGCTGCGGCAAAGGTTGCCGAAGCGCATGTGGAGAAAAAAGAAAAGAAAGCTAAGACCAAGAAGAAATAGAGACCATGGTCTGCTTATGGGAGTCGCCATGTGCTTGAGCAGCGACTCGCCGGGAGCGCGTGGGCCCCATTGAGCGAATGCGGCGAATGGAGACGGCGGCAATTATAGCCGAGGGTCCATGAGCCGCATTCGCCAATGGGGTACGCGCGGAGG
>CAZOWS010000291.1:0-10300 GCA_964583365.1 uncultured Actinomycetota bacterium | reverse complement strand
ATGCCTTTGTCGATTGCGGTGAAAGCCTTACCGGTGGTTTTCATCAAATCCTCTAGATCCGATTCGGCCGCAATTGCCATCTCGCAAATGCCACAGAGCAAAACAACTATCAGGCTTATTTTTCGCATGGGCGCTATGTTAGTCCGACTCTTCAAGACAGGCAACATCGAATCGCCTTTGCTAAGGCAGATGCCGCTCGCACATACCATGAAGGCATGCGCCAGAAATTATTCAGCGCAGGCAGGCGTTGATCCGCTTCGTCAAAAATCGCGCGCACGCAGGTAAAGGCAATCCCTAGATCAGCACACAAGCTCGCCACCGCGAAGGATTCCATGTCGACACCGCACGCGTCCGGCCAGCGCCGGCCGATGTCACATTTTTCTTGCGAGTTTGCGATACGCGCAACGCTGATTTGTCTTGTTTGCTCTAGTAGCCGAAATCCGGGGACATGTAACAAATTCGATTTTGAATTTGGTGCGTGTCCCCGGATTTCGCCCATGCGCGCGCGAAGATACGCATCGGCAGGGATTTTTAATTCGCGACCATCCCCGATCGCGCAAAATATTTCCGGCAAAGCAATGTCGCCAACACGCTGATCCGGCCGCACACCTCCGGAAAATCCGGCTAGCACAATGCGCCGCGGAGAATATTTCCGAATTGCCTTCTCCAAATTCTGTCGCGCGCGCTGCGCGTCGATGCCGAGGGTCACAACGGGAATGGATGTGCCGAGAAACAGGGTTTCCCAGCGAATGGCGCAAACGACGAGATCCTTCGCTTCGCTCAGGATGACATGCTCCACCCAGGATGACCTAAACTACAGCCGAACGCTGGATTCAAATTGGGTAAAGACTTCGAGAATGGCTTGCGGGGATTGACATGCTTGCATCTGCGCCACGAAGCCGGGCGCCTTGATGTAGCGGGCTAAAGCGGCCAGTATCTTCAATTGCGTGCCATCGTCTTTCAAACACGACGCGATGAGAAAAACAACGCGAATGGGCTTGCCATCCGGCGTGGCACCATCCACGCCTTCCGAGCAAATGCCGATGGCCAAACAGGGCGAGACAATACCCTCCAACTTTGCATGCGGAATCGCCACGCCTTCACCCATCGCGGTGGATATCACGGTCTCGCGTTTCATGATCGCATCGGCCAACACGTGCGCATCCGGCACTTTTCCTGCGCGGGCCAACAATCCCGTTAAGGCGGTGATACGTTCTTCCATCGTGCAACGCGAGGACGATAGTGCAACCGTATCGACGCTTAGGTACTCGAGTATTCTCATGTTGCTTCCTGATGTTGCACTGCAAATCCCCTTTTGGCCGTCTCGACAAACAGCACAAGAACCGCGGAAGCCACGGCGATACTGAACCAATCGAACAAGTCGAGCGACACGTGATGGAACCAGCGCTGGCAAACAGGCGTGTAAATGCTGACGAGCAAAAGACTCACGGAGAAAAGAAAAGCCATCAACAGATGCTTATTGAAATAACTTGCCATACGGAAAATGGAAAACCTTTCGCTTTGACAATTAAAGGCGTGAACCAATTGTAGCATGGCCAGGCTCGCGAACGCCATCGTTCTGGCTTTCTCGAGTCCCGAATGCTTTCCGTACAATTCCACGGCGAACAACGCTACGGTCATGAGCGCAATGAGCAGACCTTGCATCGCGATACGATAGAACAGGCCTCCCGAAAATAGGCTTTCGCGCGGGTCACGCGGCTTGCGTTTCATGATGTCGGGCTGGGCAGGATCCGCCCCGAGCGCAAGCGCGGGTGGGGTGTCCGTGACAAGATTCAGCCATAGAATCTGTATCGGGGAAAGTGGCACGGGCAAACCCAGCGCGAGCGCGACAAACATCAATAATATTTCTGCGATATTGCAGCTCAAAAGATACGCGATGAATTTTCGTATGTTGTCGTAAATCGTCCTTCCCTCCTCGACCGCGGCCACGATAGTGGAAAAATTATCGTCGGTCAGCACGATGTCGGCTGTTTCCTTCGCCACGTCGGTGCCCGTGCGCCCCATCGCGATGCCGACATTGGCGGCCTTCAGGGCGGGCGCGTCGTTCACGCCGTCGCCGGTCATCGCCACGACCTCGCCGCGTTCGCGCAGAAATTTCACGATGCGAAGTTTATGCTCGGGCGCCACGCGTGCAAAAACACGATATTCGAGAATGCGCTTGGCCAGCGTGGGATCTTTCATTCTGTCCATGTCTTCGCCCGTGATCGCCTCCGAAACTTTTCTGGCCATGCCGACTTGTTGACCGATTGCCAGAGCTGTTTTCAAATAATCGCCCGTGATCATCACCGTACGGATACCCGCATCATGACAACGTCGCACGGCCTCCGAAACTTCTACGCGCGGCGGATCTTCGATTCCGACCAATCCCACAAATGTCAATCCCACTTCTATATCTTCGGGTTCCATATCCAGGCCGAGATCGGGCAACAGACGATACGAGACACCCAGCACGCGATGTCCGGCGCTACCCATACGCCCCATAACATCGAGAATTTCTTTGCGCTTAGCGTCGTCCAAAGCAATTTCCCCGGACTCCGCGCGAAAGTGCGTGGATTGCGCGAGCAAAGTATCCGCTGCTCCCTTGGTGAGAACGACGATGCGATCTTCGGGCGTTTCATAAATTTTGCTCATGGCCTTGCGGCGCGAATCGAAAGGAAGCTCGGTCAAAAACGTGTAATGCTGCAAAAGTGTTTCTTGCGCGACGCCCATATCTCGGCCCATGAGAAGCAACGCTCCTTCGGTAGAATCGCCGAGCACTTCCTGATTATCCGGTCGCAGCGAAGCATTGTTGCAGAGCATTCCCACGATCAGCAAACAGCCGGTCGAATCTCCGCGCCCAACGAAAGGGTCCTGGGTAAACGTCCATGGCTTTTGGTCGGGCGCGAATTCTCCTACATCGCACCACGCGGTGCGAACGCGCATGCGTCCCTCCGTCAACGTTCCGGTCTTGTCCGAGCAAATGACGGTCACCGATCCCAACGCTTCCACGGCTGGCAGCCTGCGCACGATCGCGTGACGCCTTGCCATTTTCTGCACGCCGAGCGCCAAAGCGATGGTGACCACGGCCGGCAATCCCTCGGGCACAACCGCGACACCCAAACTGATCGTAACCATCACCATTTGTTTCCATGGATAGCCCTTGAGCACACCGGTCACGAACACCGCGACGCAGAGAAAAAACGTGGCCACGATCAACTGCTTGCCCAGCCTTCGCAGCTTGAGCTGCAGCGGTGTTGGCCTGTCTGTCACTTCGGAAATGAGATGCGCAATTTTGCCGACTTCCGTGTCCATTCCTACCGCGGTCACGACCGCGCGTCCATTGCCCTGGGTCACAACCGTCCCCATAAAGGCCATATTGCGCTGCTCACCGAGCGCGACTTTTTTGTTCAACACCACCTGGGCGCCCTTTTCCACGGCAGCGGACTCGCCGGTCAGTATGGCTTCCTGGATTTCCAAATTCGCGATTTCGATGAGGCGACAATCCGCGGGAACAACATCGCCTTGCTCCAAAATAACGACGTCGCCTACGGTCAATCGCATGGCCGGAATTTTTTTCTGCGCGCCGTCGCGCAACACACGCGCAACGGGTCCGGATATTTTTTTTAGGGCCTGCAGCGTGCGCTCGGCCTGATATTCCTGAATAAAACTGATCACGCCGTTGGCAATAATGACGGCGAAAATGGCAATGGCGTCTTTTTTGTCTCCGATCGCATAGGAAATCACGGCCGCCGCCGCAAGAATCAAGATCATGAAATCCTGAAATTGCTTGAGAAAAAGTTTTACGGCCGAGATGCGGTCTTTTTCTACCAGGCGGTTCGGGCCATTGGTTTTCCAACGGATTGTTGCTTCCGACTCGGCCAGGCCGCGCACCAAATCCGTCTTGAGATCCTTGACGATTTGATCTACGCGTTTGCTGTAGGATGATATTTCCGGTTCCATTTAGTTTATTCGGGATCCGGGCTGAGTTGGATTTTGGGGGCGTTTGCAAAATCAGAGTTCGCGCCATCGGCGAATAAAGCAATATTTCCGCAAAACTCCTGCACGTTCAGTCCCAGCATCGTGGACCCGACATGCGAAAACTTTTCCTGCGACAAGCGCAGAAGATTATCCGTGCCAATGCGATTGCCGTTTCGCAAATGCAATAGCGCCGCAGCGGCTTGAATCAAGGCCTGATAAAAAAAGCGCAATTCGCCTTGGGAATGCATCCAAACAGATTCCCAGACTTCATGCGCCTCAAAATATTTCTGCTGATTGAAGAGGGCGATGCCTTCGAGATACTCGCGCGGGACTTCGTTCATTCCGCGGACGTACGAGGGCTAAGCAAACGCGCTACGGGTTTACCGGCCACCAGATGGCTCTGAACAATTTCCTCAAGATCCTGCGTTTGGACATTGCTGTACCACACGCCCTCGGGATACACAACCATGTTGGGGCCTATGTCGCATAGGTCTAGGCAACCGCTTTTGACCACCTGCACGGTGTCTTGCAGCCCGCGCTTTTCCAGCATATCGCGCAAAACTTCCACGTGTTTCGCCGAACCCCTCCCGGGGCAATCCTTGCCCCAATGGCAGACGAACACATGCGCGCGATAAGGTTTTAGATAATCACTTCGCTCGGACGGCATTGAGGAATTCCACCACTTGCGCGATATGCTCGGCCGGCTTGACCTTTTCGAACACCATCGCGATTTTTCCATCAGGACCCACGATGTAGGTGTTGCGTACCAAGCCCCAATACGTTCTGCCGTACATGCTCTTTTCCTGATATACGCCGTAGGCCTTGGACATCTCGATTTTCTCGTCGGCCAAGAGAGGGAAATTCAGCGTGAACTTGTCGCGAAATTTTTCGTGGGATTTAACCGGGTCCAGACTCACACCCACGACCTCAGCGCCCAGCTTACGGATCTCGGAAATGTTATCGCGGAAGGAACAGGCCTCGACCGTGCAACCCGGTGTATCGTCTTTCGGGTAAAAATAAATCACGAGATTCTTGCCTCTAAAATCAGACAGGCTGATTGTCTTGCCCTGATCGCTAGGCAGCGAAAAGGCCGGGGCCTTGTCGCCTATTTTTAATTGCTTGTCTGTCGCTTCTGCTTTTGTTCCCATGATTCCCTCCATGAAAGATAAAATCATAAACATCGCTGTCCCCCACCGGGACATGGCTGCCATCACGCCGACTTACTGTCATCCTGAGTGCAACGAAGACTCCGCAATAACATTATCCACTCCTCTCGATGCGAGATGCCGCGTGGCGGCATCTAAATCTTCATTGTCCAACGAGATCCTTCGCTTCGCTCAGGATGACATTTTCCCACTGATACGTCTCGCGCGTAAAATATTTCACGCGCGTCTTCTTGTACTCTTTGGTGCTGTACAGCGACTTGTAATCGGTGATGCCTGTCTTCTCTTGTATCGCCTTCAAAAAAGCTTCGCATTCATCCACGGTTTTGCCATGCACCATCGTGAATATCGAATACGGCCAGTCAGGGTACGTGGGGCGCTGATAACAATGGCTCACGGCCGTGAACCCACCCATGAAGGGCCCCACTTCTGCCATGCGTTCTATGGGCACGGCCCAAACGCCCATCGCGTTGGCCGTGAAACCCGCGTTGCGATGATGCAGAACGGCCGATATACGCCGCATTTGCCCGCGTTCGACAAAACCGTTGATCAACGCAAAAAGTTCCTGCTGGCTCACGCCTAATTCCTTGGCCAGCGGCGCATAGGGCTCGGCGACAACGGGCATGTCATCTTGCAACACGCGAATAATCGTGATCTGCGCGGGCGTGAGCGGGTCCTTTTTATTGATTTTTCCTTCGTGATATTTGGGCTTATCCGTGGCGTTGGCGGCGCGATCGCCCGATATGTCAAGATTGACGCCGATTTTGAAGAGCTTCAGCGTGGGCATCAGACGCGTCACGTCGGCCTTGGCCTGCTGATGAAAAATATCCACGGTTTTCTCCAGCCCAAACTTGCTGTCGGGCGGCACGGCTACGGTGAACCACAAATTGTAATAATGATTGCGGCGATAATTGTGGGAAACGCCCGGATGTTTGTTGATCATCTCGGCGGCTTCGTCGAGCCGCTCCTTGGGAATAGCCATCGCGACCAAGCTTGTCTTGTAACCAAGGCTGCGCGTATCGAATATAGCGCTGATCTGGCGAATAATCTTTTGGTCTTTGAGATTCTGCGTGATTTGCAAGGCCTCGGCTTCGCTGATGCCCAGCCGTTTACCGATCTCCTCGTAAGGCTTTTCCAGCATCGGCAATTCGAGCTGCAAAATGTTGATGAGCTTCTTTTCTATGGGATTCATCGCGACCATGAGGATAGTCTAGCAGAATGGCTGACTTCCTTACAAAGCCTTCGTGAAATTGCGCCCCCTTTTTGCACTATAAAATTTTGTCGCCTTGACAGATATCGAAAATTAGGATATAATTTAGCCTGGAAACGTATGTTGCATATGACAAACAGACAATCAGCGATCTTGCGTCTGATGGCTTGGGTGATGGCGTTGTGTGTGATCACGTCCACCATCCCTCGGCAATTATTTGCCTTGGCGCCAAAATCTGCTCTTCAATCACGCGTTCAAGAACACTCTGATCGGCCTTTTCGAAAACTCGAAGAAGGGATCAAGGTCGCACAGGCTACTAATCGAATGTTTACGAAGAACAAGTTTTCGCCAAAACCAGCAATTCTAGAAGGGCTTCCCGGCAGTTTCGCGCTTTCGCCGGAAGAAATTGCTGCCGCGCTCGAAGACCCGTTTGACTCCCAGCGACTCATACAAGTGTTTAAGCGCGATCCCTCTCTCAAAGCATGTTCGAAAAACCAGCCGGGTATTGGGATAGAAAACCTTCGCCCTATACGCTAGAGGACCATACGTTGCGCGTGCTCCGACAATTCGAAAAATATTTCGCCGATAAGCCCTTACCCCATGGCATTTCAAAACCGCTGTTTCGGCTCCTGTTGGTTCTTCATGATATCGGCAAACCTCTCACCGAAGGTGAAGAAAGCACTATCAAGCAGCATGAATACACGCCTCAAGTTATTGATGCTTTGAGGCCCGTGCTTCCTTTTAAGCAACAAGACATAGATTTGATTATTGGTTTGATTCAAGGCGATTGCATCGGATCTTATTTGAGCGGAAAACTGTCTCTCCAAGATGCGATCAAAAAAATCGAGGAGTTCCGACCACCAGGAGATCTCTCTCCCTGATTTCTTTGCGGTCATGACTCTTTTTTACCAATGCGACGCGGTCAGTTATACGAAGGAATCGGGGTATCGCAACGATTGGCTGGCGGGGCTTTTTCAATACGATGATAAAAATGCCTGTTTCATCTACGATGACGCTAGGAAGCGGCTATTGTTCTCCACAGAACAGAAATCTCCTGTGGCGCCTACCCCAGGAAGCACCGTAGTTGCCGAGGACCGAGTGTCTTGGCTTATCCGTTGCCTTAATGATTGGTGGACTACAGCCGTACCTGCAGCGCTTGAGCTGGGAAAATCCGGCGATGCACGGGCCGTGGAGCCATTGATCGCATTGCTGATAAAAGAAAACACGGACATGAGATCGCGTGAAGCTGCAGCAAAGGCCCTAGGGATGTTGAACGATGCGCGTGCCGTCCTACCTTTGATTGCTATCTTGCGGAATCAAGATTGCTGGTTACGACCGCTCGCAGCGGAAGCATTAGGACATTTGAAAGACCCTCGCGTCGTGGGCCCGCTGATAGATGCTGTATTGGATTTGCCGCGTCCGAGAGATGGCTTCGGGGCCATGCATCCGGCCATCGTTGCTCTGGGAGAAATCGGTGATCCCAGGGCTGTCCCTGTCCTGGCTAACCTTTTAAATGATGATGGTTTTTACGATCAATGGGGGGGGGAAACCAGAACAGGCATTAGCGCGTATTGGCAAGGCCGGACAAGAAGCCTTCAAAATGGAAATGCAACGCATCACGCTTAGGCCCATTGGCTGGAAAATGGCCGCGCGCAGAACTCTCCTGCAGATGGGAGATGATCAAATAGCGAACGAGGTGATTCATGGTCTAGATTGGGACACGGATTGGAACGTTAAAATGGTGAACGCAATGGGTGTTTACTACGCGCGTTGTGGCAGGAGAAAAGAAGCGCTGGAGTGGTTGAGAAAGATTTGCGTGTCCAATAGTCCAGGTCTTTTGGACAAGTGGCTGCTTCCGGTCATAGGATGGACCGACTTGGGGCGCGGCAGAAGGAATATGTGGAGCACTTCCATTGATGTCTTGATTGAAATTGGCGACTATAGTTTTCTAAAAGCACACGCTGCTACCGTGCCTAATAGCTTTCCCTTCCCGAGGGATTTGCCTTCGAGTTCCTTATAGCCAAATCCACTTAGGCTGATAAGGGCGGATGCAAATAGTTCGAGCGGAAAAATCCCCGTGCTGAAATACATCATGCATCGCCGCCATCCAATTCCGCTTCTATTTCATCGATGCTGGGTAGAGAAGACCGGAATTCTTTTGGGAGATGTTTGGTGATCATGTATTCACTCACGCCAATCGGTTTGTGAATATCTTTAAGTGAGTATTCCACGACCGTGTCATTCTTTGACTTGCAAATTAAAATACCAATGGTGGGATTGTCTTGTTTTGATTTCAGCGTGACATCAACAGCCGACACATAGAAGTTGAGTTTTCCTGCAAATTCCGGTTTAAATTTTATGGCTTTGAGTTCGATTACAACATAACAATGCAAACGAGTATGGTAGAACAACAAGTCGATGAAAAATTCATCACCGGCTACTTCCAATTTATATTGTCGTCCGATGTACGAGAACCCCGCACCAAGCTCCAATAAAAAACGAGTGACATGAGTAACCAGCGCATTTTCCAATTCTTTTTCGTCGTGTTTTTCGCGCAAGGTCAGAAAATCAAAATGGTAAGGGTCCTTGATCGTTTGCCGCGCTAGATCAGATTGTGGCGCGGGTAAGGTGGTCTGAAAATTGGTGATGGCTTTACCTTTGCGCAAGTGGAGGCCGCTTTCGAGATGCTGGGTCAATACCGCTCTCGACCAATTATTGTGAATGGTATTTTGAACATAAAAAAGGGCTTCATCCATGCCTTTCGCTTTGCTGATAATAACAAGGTTATGGCCCCATGGGATTTGGGCAACAAGCTGTTGCCCAATTGCAGAACCCGTCGACCAGAACTGAAACCATTGGCGCATGTATTTCAGGTTACGCAGAGAAAACCCTTTCATATCGGGAAATTCGACCTGCAAATCACGACTCATTTGTAAGAGAAAACCGTCACCCCAGGCTGAATCCTTTTGCTTGACGACGATACGTTCGGCTAAGTACCAGTACAGACGCAATAATTCGTGATTAACCTCAACGGCTGCTTTGATTTGCGCGGATTGAATGCGGTTCTTGATATCCTGAATAAACGCTTTGTAATCGTCAGCTTTTATCGCCCTATTCCTCATATTTCACCGTATTAGGTAGACCGCTTAGGCAGACACAGCGGTGAGCGCTGGCTCGGCGAGAATTTGCTGCACCGACAGCAATTCGGTACGACGAATATCCAGCGTGTAGGCATCGTCCGGAGAAAGACAAAGCACCTCGCGCAAAAATACGTAGGGATTGGTGTTGTTGCCGGCGGCATCGTTGATCGAAAGAGTGATGTCGAGCAACGGCTTCTTCTTCTCGAAACCGCGTACGGCTTTGCGCATTTCCACGCGCTTCACCCTCTCGCCACGTTTTTCTTCTATCCAAAACTCTTCTTTCGTGAGGAACGCATCGAGCTTGCGATCCACTTCCAAGTCTTCCCAAAGCTTGTCCGTCATCGGGATTTCATAACGCGCGACGTTGTAGCGATGCGAGAGCGATTGCGTCGGCCCGACCAATAGCTGCACTTCATGAATCTGAAAGCCCGGCGGGCAAACGCCTTGCAAGCGCGCCTGCAATGCCTCGGCCGAATCGCTCCAGACCAATTCAAAATCCGCCCACTCGGTTTCGCTAGTGAGACCCAAAGGTAACGGCGGGCCAAAATGTATGCGCGGCCGCTCGTGAAATCCCTGCGAGTAGACGAGCGGCACTTCGGCGCGGCGCAAAATCATCTCGAACATGCGCAGTAAATCCAAATGAGAGAGAAAACGTAATTGTTCGCGCTTCGCAAACTTAACGCGGAATGACACCGCGCCTTCTATCTTTTCACCCTCCCCCCGGGTGGGGGAGGGCGGGGTGGGGGGACGATAAACAATCGGCTCCGTGATGTCCGACACAGCGCCGGGCTTGGAAAACACCGTGTCGT
>CAZOWS010000290.1:0-17744 GCA_964583365.1 uncultured Actinomycetota bacterium | reverse complement strand
AAAGAGTATCAGGGACTTCTTGGATTTACGTCTGATAGGAGTGGCCATTTTTAAGGCAGGCTAGGAGCCTGTCGGAGTAATGCTCTCTGCTGCGAAAAACGATATACGGTCTGCGACTGCGTCATCCTCGCAAAAAGTGCTCAACGTAGTGCAGAGACTACGCTTCCGCGCTTTTTGCTCGTCTTCCTTGTCGCAGACCGCATCTCGTTTTTCTCGCGACGAGATCATTACTCCGACAGGCTCCTAGCGCTTCGGTATTCCATGCTCTTGGGGTTCTGCAGAAACCGCTCGATGTCGCACATAGGATCAAAGCCTAGCATAGAGTTCGGGAGACAAACAACCGCAGAAGATTTTTATTTACTGCGGCATATTGGAGGTGTATACATCGCGAGATGCATTCAAAGGCATATCCGGTTAACTCTAGTTCCATCTATATGTAGTCGTTGTCATTTATGTGGTCATGTCATCCCTCCTTACCGGCCGTCGCCCACGAGGTAAAACGCCGCCCAAAAATAGGGGTGTTTTTTTGTCTTCATGGTTTTGATCTGAGCAGTCCGCAAGGCCTCGGCTCTACCAGACTTGGCCAGACTTTCATAAAAATTCCCCATCAATTCGCATGTCGCGTTGTCGTCCACCTTCCAATGACTGACCATCACGCAAGGAGTCCCCGCGTACAAAAAGCTGCGCGTCAATCCAATCATTTCATCGCCTCCCGCAAGCTCACCCCGCCCAGTTTCACATCCGCTTAATATCACCAACTGAGCGTTGAGTTTAAGATCGAAAATCTCGCCGGCCGTCAGTTTTCCGTCGTTTGTTTCGTCGGGTGCTAATCGCAGGCATGAATTCATGGAATTGCCGGCATCCATTTCTCCATGGCAGGCAAAATGTATGATGTCGAAATTTCCCAAGACTTTTTTTGCGAGTGTTTCGGACGCCTCTTTGCGCAAATAGATTTCCGTCTGGGGAAATTTCTCAGCAATATTTTTGACCTCCAACTGAGCATTCGGTAAATCTGCCTTCGGATCACTGCGCAACACCATGGATGGATCAGGTTTCAAACTTTGCTCGGCGATGGCTTTGTCCTCTAGTTTCGAAAAATGCTCAGCGATGCTTTTAACTTCAAGTTGGGCATTGGGTAAATCCATCTTTGCATCGTGGAGATCAGGATTTCCGAACGCTAGAACGCTTTTGGGCTTGGTCTTCTTTTTAGCCATGCAATATTTGAGAACGGTGAAAGAGGGGACTACCGAGATGGTGTGACGTTCTACGAGGAATTTTCCCTCTTCGTCCATGAGCGCTACGAACGGGAGATAATGCAATGCCCCGTCCGGAACAATAACGAGATTCTTTTCTTGAATATCCTTTTCAAAAGGCTTGATGATGGATCCATAAAGCTGCCCCAGAAGTTTGTACACCGCTGGTGACTTGGGCTTGCCCATCATCATCCGAACGGCTTGAACATTTTGAATTAAGGTGCCCATAGGGATTGGTATTTTTTCGACCCGTATGGAATTCTTGGTGACAACCCAAGCAATCAAACAGTCAGGCAATAGATTGTATTCCAGCAAAACATTTTTCTCATCTAGTAGTCCTTGTATATCATCTACATCGGCAGATGCACCGATCTTTAGCATGCCGTAATCTGGATTTTTCTCTCGAATTTTACTGAGCACGTACTCATGTTCTTGTCGCAAAGCGGCCAATTGGGTTTCGGCGTTGAGCCCTTGCGTTTCTTCCAAAGCTTCAAGGTTTTCTGAAAGCACCTGTTCTCGCGTCACCAAAGCACAATTTCCACCCCAACGCGTGAGATTGTGGGCGGAATCCAGTAAATCCTGCAAGACACGAGATTTTATATTTTCTGACACTTCCAGTGCCTTTCGGATTTCTCCTTTATCCAGCAAGGCTTTCGTCAATAACCGATAGACCTGGAATTTATCGCCCATGAAAGCCATTTTCCTGACATCCTCTTCAATATTGTTGCGCATGAACTCGATATCAATGATAGCCTCTTCCAAAAGACTTATTGCAGGCTCCAGAAATCCGTTTTCGATCTGCCACGAGGCGAGGCGAAAGCAACACCTCCAGCTATAATCGCGCACCTTGTCTTCCCTAGATATCTCTAGAGCATTCTTATAGAAGGGCATGGCCGAGGGGAGATTCGCATGCTCCGCATACACGGCCATGTAATAGGCTGCTTGGGCTTTTCCCCAATGCCATTTAGCTTTTTGTGCCTCGTCGCCAGCAGACCGCAACGCGGTTAGGCCCGCCATGGTGTTGCCACGCCCACATTCCAGTACCGCGAGACCTATCACCATTTCCAGATACATCTTGTCCACGAATAGACAAGAAACGCTATCCTTGTTTTTCATGGGGAGGCGTTTTAATTGTTCTGCCTCCGACTTTGCCTTCTCCAATAAAACCTTCGCGCCATCAAAATCGCGGTTTATATATTTCGACATGATGTCCGCTCTGTCTTGGTGATATTGCAGGAACAGGGTGAAAAATTCTTTGCCAAAAAATGCTTCGCCCCCCGGACGGTTGATTTCCACCCTGGTTTCATCCCAGTTGCTCCGTTCCCCCGTTGCAAGCCCTGTGTTACCCAAGGATGAGGGATCGCTCAACATATGTGCCAGATTCAGCATCCAATCGCGATGATTTCCCATGATAACAGTAAACGTACCCTCCTCATCGGTGCCGCTAAATCGGTCTACACCCTTCTTTATGTCTGTGTCGGCGGGGGAGGAGAAAGCGAAAAAAGCCAGAGAGGGATAGAACAATAAAGCAATAAATAATACACGACTAATTTGGGTCCAGTGATGTGTCCCCATAACTATTACCTACCGTCGCCCACGAGATGAAATGAGGGACACACGTCGTATTCCGATTTCCCCTACAACTATGCATAGGAAATCGGAATACGACGTGTGTCCCTCATTTCCATTTCTTCTACCTACCATCGCCCACCAGGTAAAACGCGGCCCAGAAGTAGGGGTGTTTTTTGGTCTTCATGGTTTTGATCTGAGCAGCCCGCAAAGCTTCGGCTCTGCCCGATGTGGCGAGACTTTCGTAGAAATTTCCCATCAATTCGCATGTCGCGTTGTCATCCACTTTCCAGTGACTGACCATGAGACAAGGTGCTCCCGCATACAAAAAGCTGCGCGTCAAACCGATCATTTCATCTCCCCCCAAAAGATCGCCCCGTCCTGTTTCGCATCCGCTTAATACCACGAGCTGTGCGCTGAGTTTAATTTCAAAAATTTCGCCCGCCGTTAGTTTTCCGTCGTTGGTTTCATCGGGCGCTAAGCGCAAGCAGGACTCCATGGCATCCCCGGCGGCCATTTCACCATGACAGGCAAAATGAATAATATCGAAGTTTGCCATGACATTTTTTGCGAGCGTTTCGGAGGCCTCTTTGCGCAAATAAATCTCGGTCAGGGGAAATTTCCCGGCGATATTCTTGACTTCCAGCTGGGCGTTCGGTAAATCGGCCTTAGGGTCGCTGCGCAATACCATCGATGGTTCAAGTTTTGGCAATGACTCCGCTATAACTTTGTCATCCAGTTTCAAAAAGTGCTCGGCGATGGCTTTAACTTCCAGTTGGGCATTGGGTAAATCCATCTTGGCATCATCCAGATCGGGATTGCCGAATGCCAAAACGCTTTTGGGCTTGCCTGTATCTTTAGCCATGCAGTATTTGAGAACGGTGAAGGAGGGGACAACCGAGATCGTGTGACTCTCTACAAGAAATTTACCCTCTGCGTCCAAGAGCGCAGCAAAAGGCAGATAATGCAATGCGCCATCCGGAACAATAACGAGATTCTTTCCTTGAATTTCCTTTTCAAAAGGTTTGATGATGGATTCATAAAGCTGCCCCAGAAGTTTGTAAACCGCGGGCGATTTTGGTTTGCCCATCATCATGCGCACGGCTTGAACATTTTGGATTAAGGTCCCCATAGGGATCGGAATTTTTTCGACCCGCAGTGAATGCTTGGTGACCACCCAGGCGATTAAACAATTAGGTACGAGATTGTATTCTAACAACGCTGTTTTCTCATCCAGCAGCTCTTGAATCTTTTCTACATCCGCAGACGAACCTATCTTTAGCACACCGTAATCCGGATTTTTCTGCCGAATTTGATTTAGTATATTTTCATGTTCCTGTCTTAAAGCGGGTAATTGCGCCTCGGCCTCTTTTCCTTGCGTGTCCTCCAAGGCTTCAATACTTTCTGCAAGCGCATGTTCTTTCATCACCAAATGGTAATGTCCCGCTCCCCAGCGCCCGAGATTGCCAGAAGAATCGAGCAAATCCTGTAGCACGCGTGATTTTATATTTTCCGATACCTCCAGCGCCTTCCCGATTTCCCCTTTATCCAGCAAGGCCTGCGTCAATAAACGGTAAACGGGGAATTTATCGCCCATGAAAGCTACATTACAGACATCCTCTTCCGTCTTGGTGCGCATGAACTCAATGCTGACTACCGCCTCCTCCAAAATACTTATTGCCGGCTCCAGGAAGCCCTCGTCTATGTGAATAATGGCAAGGCGATAACAACATTTCCAGGCGAAATAGTGCATTCTGATTTCCCTCGCCATATCCAGCGCGTCCTTGTACAGGGCCTTCGCCGTAGGAATCTTTGCCCACTGGGCATACAACGCCAGGTAATAGGCTGCTTGGACTTTTCCCCAGCGCCACTTTGCTTTAGATGCCTCTTCGCTGGCGGACCGCAAAGCAGCCATGCCAACCATTGTGTTGCCACGCGCGCACTCCAACACGCCCAGACAAATGACTGTTTCCAAATACATCTTGTCCACAAACAGATAGGAAAACTTTTCCTTGTGCTTCATGGGGAGATGTTTTAATTGCTCGGCATCGGCCTTTGCTTTGACTAAAGAGGCCTTCGCGCCCTCAAAATCCTTGGTCATGAATTTACATGTGCTATCCACCCTGTTTTGGTGATATTGAAGAAACGCAGTGTAAAATTCTTTGCCAAAAAATGCTTCGCCATCCTTCTGCGGAATTTCATCTCTTATTTGTATCCACCATTCTTGTCGGCCATCTGTGGATCGACCTATAGAACCGGGATCGCCGAAAACATGATCCCACTCATTCATCCAGCCGGTGTGGTTTTCCTGGATTTTGTTAAAGACAATATGGTCTTGGGGACTGCTGAATGTAGAAGGGGCGGAGGGCGCTCCAAAAGCCAGATGGGGATACAATAATAAAATGGTAAAATAAATCAGCGTCTTCTTGAATACACCAAATATAGGCATAAGAGCGGTAGCCTAGCACAGCTGTTTCTATTTGTCATCCTGTTGACATAACTCATTCTATAGTATATAATTAAGACGTATGAAGAGGGGCTGTGGATATATTCTATTAGCGCTCATTTCGGGGCTACTGCCGTATGGCTTTTGTCCTGTAGCATCGCTTTATTCGGACGAATGCCTTGCGCCAAAATCTCAAATCGCCAATTTAGAAGAACTGGTCTTGTTGGATACAGCGGAAACCACCGCGCGCAGCGTCATGCATCATGCCGGCAATATCTATCAAATTATTTTCTTGTGCCTGGGGAATTTGCAATGGGACGAAACGCCAAAGGAGGTGGAAGCCTCTTGTGATAAAGCGATAGAGACCGTAGAAAGGCTGGCGAAGATTTTTGATGTTCTTTCTCTCATACGCAATCCTCGCGAAAAACGTCCACAATTTGCCGATGGGGGAGGCTTTACATACTTCGAGGTGGAAAAAGAGGAGGATCTTAAAAAACTATTAAAATCGCCGCCTCGAGTCACCCGCCTCATCGAAAAAGAAATACTGGCGATTCGCGCAGTCGCAGGAGTGTTCAAATCACGCATTCAAGATATTTTGACCACACGAACAACTTTATGGGAACTACAGAAAATGCCGGGTATTTCCTGGGAAGAGAAAAAAGTAAAGCTGGCAAAGATATTGGAAAAGATTAAACAGGATTTGGAGAAATTCAGAGAAGAAGCTAACGCGGCCGCGCATAATTGGGAGATTCATTTTTTCGCAGATGCACCGTTGCTCTACCATGCACCTTTGTCGGAAGGAGCGAAACCGGTAAGCATCTCTCTGCGTAGTTACGTCCATACCGAACCTAATTTTTGGTTGGGAGGAACAACATCGTCCATCTACCGCGACCTCAGTATTGCAGCTGAATTAACATTGAGAGAAGGGGAGGACTATAAGGAAAAACTCCTTCGCTTTAAAGCTCAAAAGGGTTTACAAAACCGAGATGTCATTCTCGCCTATTTACCTAAAGAAAGTGATACCTACAACCGCGTCCGACTCGTCGTCGCCTCACTAGAAAAGTTGCTGGAAGCTACAAACCGCGATTGGCTCAATGACACGTTTGCGTACAAGCAATTCAAGGCGGCAAATTTGGCGTCGCCTATGTGTTTTGAATCAACCGTGGATATCGATGATGTCCATCGCAGCATTTTTGCGCAGTCCATGTATTTTGACGAATCGCTGCAAGGCAATGGACTAGGTTTTCGTTACCTAGAGATTCAAAAGTGCATTCGCGAAGAATGTTTCCCCGGATACGCCATAAATACCATCGCTGGCAATATCATTACAGCCAAGACCTTTGCTGATTTCTACAACGCCGATCTCGTTTCGCCAGACGATTTAAAGATTAAAATTTCGTCTGGGACCATCCATTTGCTTCTCAACCTGGGCTTGTTGGATAACCGTGACGTCGATTATTTGAGTAAGATGTCACAACAAATAGAGAATGATATCCCGTATAGCTTGTTGTACGAGATATTGAAGGAGAATTGGCAGGCGAGAGGTCAGGGCAATATCCTTAAAGGCATTTTGTGCCATTTAGACAGCCAGGCCAAAACAATGCGCTGGAAAGCCATCAACGACATACTATTCCGATCCAATGTGCTTTGGCTCCGAGGAGTTGTTCGCTCTGGTAATTCCTATCAGCCAAGAGAATTCTTGCCCGATACCTCGAAGGGCCCTTGCGAGATGTCTGCCCTCGCGCCGCAAAGCGAGTTCCTTACCCTGCAGCGCGAGCGCGAGCAATTAGAGAATACCGATTTGAGCACGCTGGATGGCGAATCGCTGATTCGTTGGTACGCGCGTTTGGCTTATCTCACGCACGCGATGACGGGGAAGAGCCGCGGCGATATACTGAATGAGATTTCAAAAAAGATCATGCAAGCTGTGTTAGCAGGAAAGATTTCTGCGTCTATTTATGACTCCTACTTTTTTGCGTTCAACCCGGGATTTTCGCTGTCGGGCCCCGCGATATTAATACCGCAATTGCCGTCTCCATTTGAGAATGCGGACGGTCGCTTCGTACGCTTCGAAGGCGATTCAGAAAGCGACCTGTGGCACTTGATCAGCATGATTAAAGATAAGACGACGCTTCGCCGACCAGCGCTCATAGGCATCACAGGCGGTCCTGGCTCCGGGAAAAGCCACATGACAAGAACCTTGGAGCATCTTAGCCGGTCGAAAGGAGGGAAGTCTCGCTTGATCGCTTTGGATGATTACATGTTAGCTAAAAGAATCCGAGAGATACGTGGTATTCATAGAGGCCTGGAGAAATACGACAGACAGAGGTTGACCCGCGATGCCCAGAGCATTAGGCGTAGAGAAGCATTCAATCTTCCGAGATACGATCCCGAAAAGGGCCATGCCGTAGATGATTGGGAGCATCCCGTGAATCCATCGGCCCTTGATCAAGTATTTATCGAGGGCGAATGTGCGCTGCTGCACAAAGAATTGCAAGATCAGTGGCACGTCCGAGTCTACGTAGATCAAATAGACTTTTTGCGATACGTCCGGGAATGTATGCGTGATTTGCGCACGCGCGGAAGAGATCCCATGGACACAACGTGGATATTTATCACCTCGCAAGTACCCGACTACATGGATCTGGTTCGCGGACAAATCCGGCAGGCCGATATTGTTTACCGGCCCACTGAGAAAGAAATATGGGTGCGCAAAGAGCATCAACCGGTTATCGCTCCAGCTGCGGAGAAACAAATTCTGAGACATGGGCCGGCTTCGTTCATGGCGGAAATGGTTCTTTCGGGGGCCGTTGAACCCCATTTCTGGTTGGGCGGAAAAGATACGCGTTTATATCAGGCCCTGAATATTCAATCGGAAATCAGCGTGCATACTGCAGATGATCTTGCAGACGCCGTTAAAGAGTTCGCGACGCAAAAAGCAGTGTCGGCACAGAACGTGGTCTTGCTTGCTTATTACAAGAACAAGGGGACCAGCAAGCGCATACACCTTGTCGCCGCGAAACTGGGGGATTTACTTCACCCGGATTTCTTAAAGGCCCTTGAAAGCGATCAATTTGTCCACCAGGATTCTTTTGAATCGAATATGCGGACGCCCTTGCTATTCGAGTGCTCGTTTGCCGTCGAACCCGCTTCCCGGCTTTTTGAAGCCGAAGGGCTTTACATAGACAAGGACTTGCGCAAGTCTTCCCAAGGCCTAGCGCGTGAATACCACGCCGTGCAAAAAGCAATTCGAGAGACGAATTTTCCTAGATTCGATATACGCACGGTGGCAGGCAATCTAAACACCATCCACGCCTACTTAGATAATTATGATGCGGATTTCCACTTTGGCAGGGGCAGCGGGGAAGTGATGGATTTGGAAGATTTGGCATTCCTGAGTCAATTAGAACTCTTGGACGCAGAAGGATTGGCGCAGATAAACACAGTAGTTCAGGAAATGGGGATTCCCCTGCCGTACGCAACCCTATATCTCATGCTCAAAGACAAGTGGGCGATTCAGGGTTCGAAACGAACGCTTCAGGGCGTTGTTGATCATCTAGAAAAAATTGCCCGCGTACAAGGTCGTGATGCCGTCAATGAGGCACTTTTCCGATTCAGCGGTCTGGAGATTCAAGGAAAGATTGGTAAGCAAGACGTCATCACAAAGATGCCCGATGTCGAGGCAGTCACGAGGTTTGAAGATGCCGCGTGAGGATTCATTAATTAAGGGGACAGACACCCAAACTATTTTGCGGCGCTCGCTGGTAATTTTTGTGAGTCTGGCGATGTTGGCTACGCCCATGCCATCCCACGCCTTGGCGCCGCAATCGCGTTTTAGCCAAGATGAGAAAAAGCCTGCCGCCGTTGCCATTCAAGCCACCCCCGAAGAACAGTTTTTGGAATTTCTGCAGGCGATGCGAACAAGGCTGGCGCAACTCAATCAGGCGCAAGGCATGCATGCCTTTGGTTTCGTCGTGGAACGTAAGCGCGGCCTTGTCACGATTCTGGGCGCAGGAGAAGGCAGCCCCAAAGCGATAGCCATCATTCCGGATTACGCGATGCAATTCATGCGGGCCTATGGATTGGAAGAATTGCGTCTCCCTCTAAACGGTCTTTATGCGCCCAAGCTGCAACAAGCTCTTGCCAATACCGGACAAAAGCGCCCCGCCCTCATGCGCTGGATTCCTGAAATGAGCCGGCGCGGATTTCTGAGCGCGATGGCCATGACGGCGCGCAATCTCTACTTTGGCGATGCCCCATCGCCGGGATCGGTGTTGCTCGGTCTTGAGCATAATTTGGTGATTCCACAAGAGCTAATCTATGCCAACAAGCCGCTAGCCAGGATGGATGTTATTCTCAGGGAATTTGCCATGGATAATATTTTAGGTGTCCATGCGCAATTACTCACACCCAACGCAAATATTGAAGATGATCCCATGGCGATGGAGTATGAACGCATGCTCAAGGATATGAGCGAGAGCCTGCAAGAAAATTCCGGATTATTATGGGATAAGTACAAGCGCATAGAGTCCGAGCAAAGGGTACGCATCGAGGAGATGGAAGTCACAGATTTGATGCGCAAGGTTCTGAATCTTGGGATCGCAGACCTGGAATGGCTTAGAAGTGTTCGTGATGCCATAACTATTTCTTCTCTGCCACTAGTCCATCGCCGGCTCATGCTGCTGGCCTTCAACCGAATATGTCCTGAGATGGCGATGTCTGAAGGCATATTGAATCTCGGAAGAGCCGTTGTCCTTGGACCAACTTCGGGCATGGAGCGCAGAATGCGGATGGACCAGGAGGGGCGTGATCTTGACTATCTCGAATATGAGGCGCTGCAAATAACGGGTAGTCCCGGGGAGGAGCCGTTTCTCGGCGCTTTTTTGACCGCGGAATACAGAGTTCACCGCATGATGGATTTGCTGGCCCAATTCTATGAGATAGGACAATGGCCATGGAAGGACAACCCCGCAAACCATGATGTCATGCATGAAATGCTGCCGCTGACCATACGGGCGCGTGGCGGTATTTCGGCAAGAGGCATGTCACAACTCCGGCGCATTACCGGGATTTACCGCAAAGCCATGAAGCAGATGGCCGAGCGGGGGGAAACGGCTACGCAAGATAATTGCCGGCAAATTGTCGAGCGCCTGGATCAAACCATGCGCGAGGCGCCTCTGAAGCTGGAGGCGGATCAAGAGGAGAAAGGGGAAGGGATTGGGGAGTCTCAGGAATACACGATTCTGGATAATCAGGGTCGAACATTCGAAGAGATTTACAATCGACATCTCAGTGCCGATATTTTTCGGGATTTGGAAACAACTGTCGATGCTTGGGATCCCCGCAAGTGGGGAATATTCGCCGAGGAAGACCACGCTTTCGTAATGGCTCTATCCAAAATGAACATTCACGAATTGGCGATTCATTTCCGAAGAATGGCGGACAGTGATGCTGGAGACATACGGCAATTGGCTGCCAAGCATTCGGAATCCGATTTGGACATATTGAAATCTTATCTGGGAATGCTAGGGGATGAGAATGTCGCGAAAGAAAATCATGGCTGGTATTATGCCAACCTCATTGCCCAACCAATAGTGGTGAGACAAGATCTCTTAAATCACCTGGACAATAAACTAGCCGACGAGGATTTGCGCAAGCTCCAGGCGGATATATCCCATATCAATAGAAAAATTGCGCTCGTACGCGAAATCGTCCGCCGCTGGGTCAAGCCGGAGGAATTTGATTACGATAGGAACGCCATTGCACGTATCCTAGAACGCCAGGGCAAGGTTCTGGCCATAACAAGACGGGCCGAAGGCGATATTGAACAGCTTGACCGGCTGGTATACGAGCGAAAGGAACCCACAGAATTATTTGCGTTTGGGCTTGTGCGCAAAATCAATGCCCAGACGGATGTTCTTATCAAGCTGGTATTCCCGGATTTTCAAAAGATTCTTGATGTGGGCGAAAATCTAACGGATGGCGGGCCCATTGCCGATGTGGTGGAAATTCTAACGGAATCTGGAAGCGTGCGCTTCGCTATGACGGGAGGGCATCTCCATCTGGCCTCCAGCATGCTCAAGTATCCAATACCACTGACGGAAGAAACGTGGGGCAAGTTACGCCCAGTATTGCAGGCGCTCATCGGGAGGGATTTACCCGCTGAAATCAAGGCCATTGAAAATGATCTCCCTCAAGGCGAGTTGGTAATTCAGGATCGCTGGGAGGGAGTCATTGGGATGCACATGTCGTTTAACACACGCGCATTTGATCGGCGCGTCGCACAGGAAGCACAAAGCCTCGGCTTGGAGATGGCCTATATGGCGCATCATCATCCGAGAACACCTGATTTTAATGAGGTGGATCAATTGCCGGATAAGTCTGAGCGCGCTCGTCGCTACGCGCAGAGAGTTGTATTGTCTTCAACAGATATTGAAGGAGAAGTACAAACAGAATTACGATGGAGCGAAATACGCACGCTGGGTAATGCTGAAGACGGGCTTCGGGAATGGCATGCGGTGACAAGCGCTGTCTACCAAATAGATTCTGTGAGGCGATGGGCAACCAGGATTCGCGAGCTCGTGGAAGCGATCATTCAACTAAGCCAAAGCGCATCGCAGGAAGAAATTCAAAAACACCTTGAGCCCTTGTGCCTGACCCTGCGGGAAATAATAGGGGATGGCAAATTGTATCAGTTCCGGGAATTTATACTCCACGCGCTGGGCGCTGAGGAATACAACAAATACAACGGGCGCAGTCCACAGGAGGTCAAATCAGCGAGAGATTTGGCGCTTTGGCATCTGTGCGCGGGAAATGATGGGAATATATTGAAGGGCCTTTATAAGGCTCTCGGCGCAAAAGCAGAGCTAACAATACCCATCGTAGAGCAAAGCCTATGAGAATGCAGCGGGTGATCGCGATTTGCCTGGTCATGGTCACGATTACGCCCATGCCCGCCCATGCCTTGGCGCCGCAATCGTCTTTTAGCCAAGATGAGAAAAAGCCTACCGCCGTTGGTGTTGAAGCCAGCCCTGAAGAACAATTCCTGGAATTTCTAGAGGCTATGCGTACTTCGCTGGCGTTGCTCAATCAGGCGCAGGGCATGCATGCCTTCGGTTTCGTCGTGGATCGCAAGCGCGGCTTTGTAACGATTCTCGGTGGGGGAGAAGGCGGTCCCAAGGCGCTTGCCGCTATTCCCGATCATGCCATGCGTTTCATGAGGGCCTATGACCTGGAGGAATTGCGATTTCCGCTGCGCGGCCCTTATTTGCCCAGGCTCGAGCAGGCCATTGCCAAAGCCGCACCTAGTCAGCCAACGCTCCTGCGTTGGGTTCCACGGCTGAGCAGACGATCATTCCTGGGTGCAATGGGGACATCTTTGAGAATCCTATGGTCAAGACCGCCCACCCTCGATTCGCTTGTCGAGAGCGTTGGCGTCCTTGCAAATCCTGTGGCGCTAAAATATCTACCCAACCCCCTAACCCGGGGCGAGGAAATGGTGCGCGCGTTTGCATTGGACAATATCCTGACGCGTTCGGGCCCAGGAGGATGGATGCCGTATCTTCCGGCATCTGAGGACATTCCAATATCCATAAATTGGTCGCCATGGCCAAGCGAGCTAGAACGGGCTCGCATACAAGCTGCGGCTGTCGAATCTCTCGCAAACCAGCACGGTCACTATGTGGAAATTGCCCTTTCCCTTGGCAATACGCAAGATGTTGATTGGATCTTGGCCATACGCGATGCCATCTTAAACTCGCGCACCGATGCGCCATTACGCGCAGGAATGTTGAGCCGTTTCAACGCATTATGTCCCGAATTTGCCACTCCGCTTTCGGCCTTGGATTTCTGGGGCGGCACATTGCTTGATAATCAGAAAACACCATACCAGCGATGGCAAATCGACCAAGAATTTTTGGATCTGGATCATTTGGAATACGAGGCATGCTCACAGATCGAAGGAACCGCATCGAGTCCATCTTTTATCGACGTTATCCATAATGCGTACGTGCGTGATCTTCATGAAATACATCGTGCCATGGAAAATCTGGCTGACTCGAACAAAGAAGCCGCGATGTGGAATCTCTTACCAGCTGAAATCAGACGCCGTGGCGGGATCACTGCGCGGGGGATGGCACAACTCCGGCGCATTACCGGAATCTACCGCAAGGCCATGAGACAGATGACCGAGCGCGGGGAAATGGCGACGCAAGATAATTGCGGGCAAATTGTCGAGCGCCTGGACCAAACCATGCGCGAGGCGCCGCTGAAGCTGGAGGTGAATCGAGAGGGGAGGGGGGTGCCAGCGGATGTGGCATCACAGTATACGATACTGGACCGGGAAGGCCGGACATTTAAGGAAGTCCTTTCGGAATACCGTTCTGAAGGGATACTGCGCAGCGACATCATGGAAGAAATGGGGATGGAAGGCTGGGATGCCAATGATCCGAACACATGGGGTGTTCTACTGACAGCAGATCCCAATTTCATCATAACGCTGTCTAAAATGACCACCCATGAGTTGGCTATTATGCTGCGGCGTGTGGCAGAAGAATACGGCGGCAACCTTGGGAAATTAGCGCGAAGCCATCGTGAAAGCGATATGGATTTATTGAAGGGTTTCATAGGCCTATTGGCAGCTACTGATTTGCCCAAGGATCGCAGAGGGCATGAGTTTGTACACCTTATTCCTTCGCAACTTGAATGGAGAATTCGCTATTTGAATCATCTAAATCAGGCCCGGCAAAATGGAAAACCAACGCAGGAATGGGGAGAAAGGCTCCGACGCGATGAATCAAGAATAGCGCTCTTTGGCGAAATCGTCCGCCGCTGGGTCAAGCCGGAGGAATTTGATTACGATAGCAACGCCATAGCGCGTATCGTGCAACACAATGGCAAGGCCTACGCCATATCGCTGCGCATGGAAGCAGTTCTTGCGGGTTTTTCCCAGCCGCCCATCCCGCTCGATCTTGAAAGCGGAATACTCGAAAGGCCTGCCTTTTACGAATGCGATGCCGATTTTTGGGATAAGGTGGAGCAAAATAATCCAGGGACATGGGTGCGCGTAAAGATCGTCATCGCGACATATTTTGATGACAACCTTCCCACGGCCAGAGTCCCCCTTAAAATGGGCGTGGACTATGATTTTGTCACCGGCAGAAGCGTCGTCATCAAGCTCGCTACGCCGGTCCTGATCCATGGAATCAGCATGAAAGAATTGATTCTTAAAGGAGCGCCGTTCAAGAAGTCAGAGGATGGACAGGATTATCATTCGCCCTATGATCTTATGCAGGAAGATCTCCAGACATACAAGCAATCGGCGGGTAATTTTGAATTCGACCCGGAGGGCGCGATTCTGTTCAAAAAGTTTATTTACGATCGCGTGGGCGCCATTTATTTCACCAAAACAAAGACGGAATACGATATCGGAAGAGATTGCTTTCATCATCCCAAAGCGCCCATCACACTGTTGCCTGTTATGAATGTTTGTTATGCAAAAGACAGGGGACGGGATAATTTAGAGCTGGGCGTCGTGGTCCACGCGAGTCCGATACCGACGGTGCGTTTCCCTGAGATACCGGATGTCCTGCCCATGAAAAATAGGATCGGAGACCTCCTTAACTTACTGGCAATCGATTTTCAATCACCAAAGATAAAACATCACGAAGCGAAAAGAACGGACATCCTCAACAGGATTGCGCGCATGGCGTACGCCTACGGCGTGTGCCTTAGAAAATTCCACAACGCCGGATACATGCACGGCAATCCCCGCGCTAACAATGTGCTTGTGGATATGGATACAATGCAAATTCAAATGTGCGATTTGAGCGATGCAAAATCTCTATCCGCAATGACAGAACCACAGGCTTTTGGATACATGCTTAAAGATATTCATTATGGCACCGGCACCTGGTTGCGTGCGCTAGAGGCCAATAAAGACGACCCGGATTTTGTGCAATACGGCATGCAAGTGCTTCGATATTTCTTGGCCGGCTACTTCGGGAAAGACGGCATGCATTATCAAACCGACTCGGATTATGATATTTTAAAAAACACGCTTGCATTGGATGCGATCATGGCCTCGTTGCGCCACGCGCTCCATGAATCGCCGGTAAACATAGTTTCCCCCATGGTCGTGGAAAATCCCATTGCGCAGGAAGTCATGCCGATTGTTTTTGGTGCGAGAATGGGTCGGACCCTAAAAATGTCAATCGACCAATTGTTGGGCCTGGCGGAACAAGCGACGGAGGGTTCTCTTTAGCTTGTGATGGCCAGAATCCAGCACAGTCCATCAAGTCGCTAGAAAGCAATCCGTGACCCGCAGGATGTAAAAACTATCCGGGCGCCTGAACAATGTGTGGCGCATTCGCGTCGGAGACCACCGTGTTCTATACGACATTGATGATAAGAAAAAGGGGATTGCGATCTTGGATCTTGGCCACAGGCGACAGATATATCGATAGCGCCCGCTACTTTGGCGAGCAAGCCTGCCCCAGAATATCTGATCCATGTTATGCCCAAAAATTCGTTACGCGGTCTTTTGGTCAAGCACGTGCGCCAGCGATCGCAGTGCCTGATTGACAGCTTCTGCGTTGGGAAATCGCGCAGCCACATCGGCATCAAGGACAACTACATTCGAGCCTTGATGATATCTCTTGGCATATTTTCCTCTCGCTCCCTTGGAGAAGTCGTATTCGGGAAGCATCGACTGATCTTTATACCCCTTTTTCATAATTTTTCCTTTCCACGCTTGTTGCGTTGCGCGCGCTAATAATCCGAATACTATCATTCCGTTCCACGTGAGCAATCACGAGCATATTAAACTGTCTCGACACGCCTATAATCACGAACCGGTCCTCCTGATCTGAATGCAAGGGATCAAGAATCGTTATGGAGAGGGGGTCGCCAAACACTGTAGACGCTTCTTCGAATGATACGCCATGCTTTTCTATATTCACCTTGGCTTTTGCTCTATCCCATTCAAATAGCATCTTGGTTCTGCACTCCTAACTGTTCACACGCTTCCGCAATGGGTGGCCTCGAACGTTCAATTTACTCAGCAAGAAATCATAGCATACCAGATAAATTCTGGGGACATCAGACTGAATATCAATTCCGAATATCAAATAGCACAGCAATCCACGACTTATCCACAGAAACCAGAGAAATACATCTAGGGCATATCAGGTAAGGGCCTCGGGGTGGGATTCAAATCTAGACTACTTTACATAATATACATTATACGACGTTAGTAATGGGCGTTTAAGCCCGCCTCGAATTTATATGGTTCCCCCGGCCCGAAGCCGATAAAATGACTTCAAATTATGAACATGGAAAACATAGCCTCCATTTTTGCAAAACATAAAGATGTCAAGCTTGCCTATCTGTTTGGCACGGTAACGTCAAAGTCGCCCACGTGTGTTCAAATTACTGTCATTCTGAGGGCGAAGCCCGAAGAATCTTGCCTGGAGATTCTTCGCTATCGCTCAGAATGACAGGGCCCTGATCTGTTTGGATCTCAAGCACATGATCAGGCCGGGCCTCTCAGTGATTATGATTTTGGTGTATATCTTGGTGAATCCGACAAGGCGAAAATGTTTGATATACGTTTAACTCTGATGGCTGAATTGAGCCGCGCCCTTAAAAAGGACGCCGTGGATGTGATCGTCCTGAATGCCATCGACAGTCCAGAGCTGAAATATGATGTCATCAGTCAAGGTAAGCTCCTATTCGAACGTGAACCCTTTCGAATTCTTGTGGAACCTCGGATTTTGAATGAATATTTTGATTTTCGTGATTCGCTAAGACGCTATGGGCTAACCAAGGCATAATCGCCGCCATGACAAATATTCATGTTTTGGAAAATAAAATATCCGCAATACGCGGTTTTCTCAATATTTTGGAGAGATACAAGAAGTATTCTAGAGATCAGATACAGCAAGATGTGGATATACGCGGAGCGCTAGAGAGATATCTCTATCTTGCATGAACAGGATTTAATCGCCACCGACCTTCTTGACGTAAATATTGACGTAACCTTGACGTAATGCTAGACTGTTGCGATGGGAATGTTCCGCCCGTCCTACAGAATCACGCAGCACTTCTTGAGATTGGCCACCGAGGCAACCGAGCTTAAAATCTTTATCGAGCAGGCGCTCGTGGATATCCCCTGGCTTCCCAAACTGCAGGCAGAAACAGCCACGCGCCTCGCCCATTCCTCCACATCCATAGAAGGAAACCCTCTGACGCTTGCCCAAGTGGCAAGCATAGCGCAAGGCGAACAAATCAAAGCTGGGCGAATCGAACGCACAGAAGTATCCAATTATCTGGCAGCGCTTCAATGGATTTCGCGTAAAACTTCTGCACAACGTATCTCCGAAAACGACATTCTGGGTTTGCATCGAAAAATCTCCCGGCAAGTCTTGCCCAAAGAAAAGGCAGGGCATTATAAGACAAAGGATAATAGAGTGGTCGGG
>CAZOWS010000289.1:0-6121 GCA_964583365.1 uncultured Actinomycetota bacterium | reverse complement strand
AAAAGAACGGGATTTTGTTGAGAAGAATCAACGTAGTTTTTTGAAAAGGCACCGTGACGCTTCCAAACGCCGTGGCGGCGATCACCGCAAGGCACAAGGCAGCGCCCAGAACAGCTAGAACAATAAAATGATTCTTCAAGCGCGATATCCCCTCTCCCTTTGGGAGAGGGCTAGGGTGAGGGCCCAGGTCAGGAGCAATTTCCGTTGCTTGCATCATGGCGCCTTCACCGGCCCGTTGGCAAAACATTCCGGGTGCAAAAGCCGTGCGACGTCTTGCGCCCCCTTAACCACGAATTGGGACAGCGTCGTCAAATGCTTTCCCGTTATGACATACACGCGATTGTTCTTTATCGCGTTCACCGTCTGCAAAGCGGGATCGGCGCGGAATTCATCCGGGAACCCCTCTCTCTTCGGCATATAGCCGCTGAGCAAAATCACGTCCGGGTTCCATTCGATTATTTTTTCGACGGAAATCTTTTGCCGGGACTTGATTCCATTTTCCGCCGCGACGTTGATTCCACCTCCGCGGACAATGAATTCATCCACCGTCGTGCCCTTCCCTGCCACAAATCCTGTGATGCTGTAGTTCATGACCTTGGGGCGATCTTTTACTTTTTCCATCGCAACATCTATCGCGCGCAAATCATCGTCCATCGCGCGGATAACGGCTTGGGCCTTTTCCTGCGCTCCCAGGGCCTCCCCAACCTTATAAAGATTCGCCTGGAGATCGCCGATGGAGTCGTAATTATCAAATTGCACGACAGGGATTTCTGCTTTGAGCAGCATGTCCACGATTTCCGCCCGCGCCGACTTGGACATGAACACAATGTCCGGCTCGCAAGCCAAAATTTGCTCTATGTCCATCTGGATTTTATGGGGGATGTCCCGGGACCACTCGGCCACGTTGGAAATGGAGTCATTGGCGGCAATATAGCTCACCGCCTGTATCCTGGACTTATCCACCAAGACAGAAAGCATTTCGTCGGTGGACAACAGCATGGAAACGATGCGTTGCGGGGGTTGCTTCAGGGTGATGGTTCGTCCCTTGCCAGAGTCGAGGGTTTTGGGAAAACCCGAATCCGCAAAAGCTATTTCTCCGATCGCCAAAATGATGGCTAAAAAAAATCCCGATCTCCGCAAAGAAGACCAGGAAAGAAGACACAACTGCATAGTTTCTCTCCTAGGAGTAAATCATGCCTCGGGCAGGTCTTCTGGCTTCCGAATGCAGCACCGACTCCCCTTCCCGGGAAATTTGGGGACATGAACCAATTTCGATTTTGAAATTGGTATCGTGTCCCCAAATTTATCCAGTGGTATGGAATCGGCCCTTCCGGTTACAGCGGCTGGACCGCGCAGGAATCACACCTGCTTCCCTAAGTTAAAACCCTAGGCAATATTTCTTTCTTAAAGAACTAAGTTGCACAGCATACTACTACTACTAAACTCCTACACTGCGTACTTTTCTTTCAACGTATTCCACAATTCCAAACGGCTCATGTCCGGCTCTTTTCGAATTTTAAATTGATCGGTAAGCCACGGATTGGGGAAAAAGATCGTGACCATTTGATCCTTCGCCCCGTTCCACATTTTAAATCCCCATGATCCGCCCAGACCCGAATGGCCCGTGGTTTTCATGTGAAAAAATCCGGCCTTACTTGGCTGTCGTATTTTAGCGAGTGCGGGGAGCGTCGGATTTTTCGGCGTCCCCTTGGTCGGCCCGATACAAAGATGAAAGTGCCATGGGCCCACATCCACGGTGAGGTAGCCATCGTTTAACGTTATGCGCTTGGGCTTTTCCGTCAAACGTATCTCGAAGACGGAACCTTGAACACAAGGACCCACAACAACCCGGTTCCAGTGCTCGCCGAAAACCTCTTTAAAAAACGCCAATAGTTTATCTTGCGCCGGCTGCATGTAGAAATACTCGGTAAGATTGCCGTCTATTTCCTTGATGATTTCTGTTTTTAAGATTGTAGTTGTCATGGATTATTTCTATCTCTCTGTTGTAATAGCATCAATGCCGCCCTTAATTGTTTCGCTTCTTCATGCACCACCATCTCTGGCATGACTGCATTCCCCACCATACCCGGAATGCGATACTGCCCTGTCGTCAAAAACAACAGATGCCGGGAATCCAATGGAAATGCTTCCTGCACCGTTTGCTTGCCGAACGTAGGCACACCCACCACTGTCGCCTTCTTTGCTGCGGCCAAGCAGCCCGCAAAGGCCTCGGCGCAGCTCGCGCTTCGATTATCCACCAAGAGCACCGTGGGTATGTCTAGAGGACTTCGGTTTTTCGATACGCAGACACTTTCTTTTCCATC
The DNA here is from genome assembly GCA_964583365.1 of uncultured Actinomycetota bacterium. Classification (GTDB taxonomy): domain Bacteria; phylum Auribacterota; class Ancaeobacteria; order Ancaeobacterales; family CAZGMX01; genus CAZOWS01. The sequence goes on along the minus strand of CAZOWS010000289.1, from coordinate 3,797 downwards.
TCGACTAATTACCGTCATGTAGACCTGCCCGGCAGGAATCCAGAACTCCATGCATTCCTTCGCGCTGGCCAATAGGCCTCCCTTGTTTCCTCTCAGGTCTATCACCAATCCGGAAATAGGAGAACCCGATATCGCGGTCAACGCGCGATAAAAATCTCTTGCTGTTCTTCTGCCGAAGCTATGGATTTTGAAATACGCGATGCGCGAATGGAAAAGAATGGGGCCTTGAACAGACCCCTCGGGAATAAACCCTCGTATAGAATCAAGGGATGCAGGCTTCACGGATAGGACACGGCATGCGGGGTCTAGCTGAGCGAGTATTTTTTTATCGTCTTGCGACGTCAGCAGCGCTTCAGAAACGGGTGTGTAGGAATTTTCCCGCACCACTCTAGCTAGTTCACGGCTCCACTCTTCGGCAACCGTCACCACAGGCGCTAGAAAAGTCAGCCCCATACAAAATACAATCCAGTGCTTTGATTTCATCAATCTCCCTGCATCAACAAAACACCCAACTTCAATAGAAGTTGGGTAGCGGTACAACGCTACACTCTTACCATCGAAGTGTCGCAATCAATTTCTCAGGTAGGTCTTCTGGCTCCGGATCATCCTCGGACTTGCCTTCCCGTTCATTACCTTCGAACAGTGGCTATTAGTCTTTGTCACCGGGTACAGCGGCGGGTCCGCGCCCCTTTAATTGCTTAGGGCTTCCCTTTTATGCCCCTCTCGGGGCACCTGAAAACTATGTTTTAAATTAAGCGCACAGCGTAACGACAGATCGAAATGATGTCAAACTTTTTTCTCTTCAATGTCATCCTGAGCACCGCGAAGGATCTTGATTGCGATCTAGATCCTTCGTCGCAAAGGCTCCTCAGGATGACACGGAAATCTCCCGATGATACGACCGGCCTCATCCAACAATAGAATTTCCAAAGGGATTTTATCGCTCAATATTTTTACCCCATGACGATGCGCTTTTTTGCAAAGCAAATCGTAGAATGCACGAGATTCATCCGGCGGCAATTCTTCCAACAATGTTCGCGCCATGCGCATGCGCGCGATCCCATCGCAGCGATTTTCAGGAAGCTTAGCTTCTCGCGCCACATCCTGCAGGAATGCCGTATCGAAAGCACCCTCCGCGCTATGCAAATTCATTTGCCCGGCAGCGAGCTTGACCAATTTCCCTATCATCACGCAGACGCTTATCTGTTCTAATGCGTAACCTCGCGCGTGCATCAATGCCTCGCCGACAAAATTCCCGTATTGAACAAAGCAGATCTCGGGCACAGTAAAATGTTTGCTCACGAGCTTTTCACTTTTCGCGCCGGCAGACAGAACAATTTGTTTTTGGCCATTGGCAAAAGCTACGTCGATTCCCTGCGTGATACTCGCGATATACGCGGCGTTGGAATAAGGCCGGACTATGCCTGTTGTGCCAAGTATTGAAATTCCTCCTTCGATTCCCAAACGCGCGTTGAGCGTACGCTTGGCAATTTTTTCGCCGTCGGGAACGGAAATAGTGACGTCCACGCCATGGCCCGGCGCCACCTCCTTGCAAACCTGGGTGAGCATGGCCCGCGGAACTGGGTTGATCGCGGGTTCTCCGGGCGGATACGAAAGACCGGGCAGCGTGAATGTGCCGACGCCGATGCCTGCATGAAAAACGACCTTCTCCTCCGGTTTTTCTGATGCGATAAGCCGCACCGTGGACACGATTTCGGCCAGATGTGTTGCGTCGGGATCGTCTCCCGCATCTTTGATGATGGAGGCCTTGCCCCAGTCCGCGCCAAATTCGCACGATTTGAGGACAAAGGTCACAACCTCTCCTCGAGGCAATATGATCGTGACATTCTGAATTGTCTTTTGATTCAAAAGCGCCGACAGCGCAGCTTTGGTCGCCGCTGTCGCGCATGCGCCGGTGGTATAACCGCTGCGCAATATTTTACCCAAGCGCTGCTTCCAATTCTTGGGGATTGGAACAGACCATGGGGTAGTCGAGACTATGCCTTTGCAGCACGTAAAGACGAACTCCCTCCTCGGGACAAATAGCGGCCAGCCTCGCGCTAATGCCTTGAGGCCCCGAATCTTTCACGACGGCAAAACTTATTTTTTTTAATCGCAGAAAATCCCGTACGGCTTGAGCGGAGGGATTCGAATCATCCCACCAAAGTTGCTCTTCGGAGATGGCTGCCTTGCAAACCGCATCTCTTCCAAACTCTGTTTTCAATAAACGAAAAAAAACGCGCCCCTGAAATTCTTTTCTACAAAAAGGTTGCAGATGCTTTGCTCCGGTGGCGAGCAAGACATTGCCAGGTTGCGTGCTTAGCGTTTCGGCCACCCACTCCAAACTCGGCGCGTTCAAAAATTGTCCCGATAGCGAGGGGCGTTCGTAGCGCAGATAAGGAAGTTCCTCCTCGCGAGATATCTGCATCGCGATGGTGCTGATCTCTACAGCAAACGGATGCGTGGCATCTACTATTTTTACGATGCGCTTGTTCTTAACAAATTCTTTGAGCGTCTCCACCGTGAACTTGCCGACAAATATTTCCTCCACCTCCTGCGCAAAAAGGCCTTGAGCCGCAGACGTGGTCACGGAGCCAACAACTCCCCACCCATGCTCCACCAGCATGCGTGATATCCAGCGTGATTCTCCGGTTCCGCCTAAAAGAAGGACTCGGTTCATGGCAAGGCTGCCGCCTTCCGGAATAAATGCTCGTGCTGCGGATGATACAATCGCGATCGCGCCCTTTTTTCCCCGAGAGCCGAGCCAACCAGAATGAGCGTGGTGCGAAGTAATTTATTTTTTTCGACGATTTCTTGAATGCCCTCGATCGTGGTCCAAAAGATTTTTTCATCCGGCCAAGTCAGGCGATACACGATCACCGCGGGCGTGTTGGGCGGATAGGTTGCGATCAAATCTTCCTGCACTTTCCCTACGAGACGCCCCGCGAGAAAAATGCAGAGGCTGGCTTGATGCTCGGCGAGTGAGCGCAGGGATTCCCGGGAGGGCATTTGCGTATTGCCCTGGGCGCGCGTCAGAATAATTGTCTGCACCTGCTCGGGTACGGTTAACTCGCGGTTGAGCCTTGCCGCTGCGGCTTGAAAAGCACTCACGCCCGGCACGAGTTCATAGGCTATGTTCTCTTCGTCGAGAAAAGCCATCTGTTCTCCCACCGCACTGTACAAACTTAAATCCCCGGATTGCAAACGCAACACGTGTTTACCCTCACGCACGGCGGAAAGCATGGTGCTACGAATCGCTTCCAACGCCATCGTGGCCGTGTTGATTTTCTGGGCCATGACAGGAAGGCTGCGTATCATCGCGCCCGGAATCAGCGATCCCGCGTACAAGATTACGTCGGCTGTCGCAATGCGCTTGCGGGCCTTGATCGTCAATAACTCCGTATCGCCGGGGCCGGCGCCAACGAAGGTCACGCGACCTTTTTTTGGCTCAGGCTGCCAACGCGCGGCGGCCACCGTTATTTTTCCCGCATGCACGAATTTTGGCGCCAGCAACTCTTTAGCTTTACTATCCTTCAAATCCGCGGCTTCTGCTACGGAAGGCGTGCCAACAGCCTCTGCGACGGCCACGGACGGATTCGGCACGGATATTTCGCGCAACTCCGCGGCGGAAAAGAAACGCAACGGCATCGCATGTCTCGCGGCAAACGCACAGAGCCCTTGCTCGTCTTTTTTCAAATCCAAAGAGACCATTTCCCGAACCGAAAGAAAATAGAGAGAATGCTTATCAAGAAAACTGTCCACGGCATTTTGAACACCCTTTTCGCTAACACCCCGCT
>CAZOWS010000288.1:0-2603 GCA_964583365.1 uncultured Actinomycetota bacterium | reverse complement strand
ACCGGCCAGGCTCCAAAAAGATCGTCGTGCATAACCGCCGGAGCATAGGCGCCACGGACCGTGCAAATTGTTCTGGGGTCTGAGGATGTTCATTCTTATAGATGATCCCCAAACCCCCGCCGATATCAAAAAACTGAAGCGGCACACCCAACTTTCGCAGCTTTTTTATGAACACGGACATCTTCACGATGGCTTGGACATACGGTACGGTGCGCGTGATCTGCGATCCGATATGCATTTGCACACCGATAGGATCGAGAACTTTACTGCGCAGCGCCTTGCGATACAGTTTTATCGCGCCTGCGAAATCCATTCCGAATTTACTGTGTTTTTTTCCTGTGGTGATATAGCGATGCGTGTGCGCGTCCACGTCAGGATTCACGCGCACGGAAATCCGCGCTTTGCGACCCAGCAACGTGGCCGATTGTTCGATGCGGCTAAGCTCTGCCTCGGACTCGACGGTAAAACACAGAATGCCGGCTTTCAGCGCAGTGCTGATTTCCGCCTGGCTTTTTCCCACCCCCGCGAAAACAATTTTCGAGACATCGGCGTCAGCCTTTTTTGCGCGGTACAGCTCCCCTTCCGATACGATGTCCAGTCCGGCTCCCTGACGCAACAAAACATCCAACACCGCGAGATTGGAATTGGCCTTGACCGAATAGCAAATCAAATGGTCTATGCTCGCAAAAGCTTCGTCGAGCTTCCGGTAATGATCGGTGAGGGTTTTGCGGCTGTACACGTAAAGGGGCGTGCCAATTTTCTCAGCGATGTCGGATACACGAACGTCTTCGCAAAAAAAATCTTGGCCGCGATAATGGAAATCATGCATTGTCTTATGTCATTCTGACGAACACTAGTCCCGCTCCGCCTTGAATCTCTTTTCCCACTCGCTGATTTGCTTTCGCACATTGACCGGCGAAGTGCCGCCAAAGGATTTCTTCGACTCCACCCCATGCGCGGGTGAAATCACGAGATACACGTCCGACTCGAATTGCGGCGCAAATTTCTTGAGCGTCTCCATATCCACTTGATCCACGCCGGTATGATTTTCCAGGCAATGAGAAACGAGACTGCCGACGATTTGATGCGCGCGTCGGAACGGAACACCCTTGCGCACCAGATATTCCGCAATGTCCGTGGCGTAGGAAAAATCTCCATCGAACAGACTTTGTTCGGGCAGCGGACGCACGTTGGTATTTTCAAACACCTTGGTCAATATCGCGAGCGCGCGGCCCAATTGTTCGACCGAATCAAACACGGCCTCTTTGTCTTCTTGCATGTCGCGATTGTACGTCATCGGCAAACCCTTCATGATAGTCAGCAGCCGCATCAAATTGCCGACAAAGCGACCCGATTTTCCGCGCACGAGTTCGGCCACGTCCGGATTTTTCTTTTGAGGCATCATGGAAGAGCCCGTGCAATAGGCCTCGTCTATGTCCACGAAATTGAATTCCTGGCTGCTCCACAGCACGAGATCCTCGCCCATCCTGGACAAATGAACACCGCATAGCGCCGCGGCCGCTAAAAATTCCACAGCAAAGTCCCGGTCGGAAACCGCGTCCATACTATTGGCGCTGATGGCGTCGAACCCGAGTTCTTTCGCAACCATTTCGCGATCGATGGGCAGCGATGTGCCCGCAATGGCCCCCGAGCCAAGCGGCAGCACGTTGGTGCGCTTCGTGGCGTCCGCGAGACGATCCCAATCTCTTTGCAACATTTCCACGTAGGCCAGCACATGATGGGCCAGCAAAACAGGTTGCGCATGCTGCATATGCGTGTAGCCGGGGATTATGGTCATGAAGTTTTTCTTGGCAAATTCAACGATGGCGATTTGCAACTCACGCAAGAGTCCCTGCAATTGATGCAAATGATCCCTCAAGTAGAGGCGCAAATCTAGAGCAACCTGATCGTTGCGGCTGCGCGCGGTGTGCAATTTTTCCCCTGGCGCGCCGACAAGCGCCGTGAGGCGCGATTCAATGTGCATGTGAATGTCTTCGAGGGCCGAATCAAAAATAAATTTTCCTGAGTCCAATTCGGCCTTGATCGTATCCAGGCCATGCAAAATAGAATCTCTTTCGGCGGTCGTGAGCAGCTTCACGGCACAAAGCATGTTTGCGTGGGCTCGGCTGCCCGCAATGTCATAGGGGTACAGCTTGCGGTCAAATGAAATGGACTCGCTGAATTCTTCCAGCAGCTTGTTGCTGGATTTCTGATAGCGGCCTTGCCAAAGCTTGTCTTTGGAATCTTTTTGTTTCGTTGTCATGATCCCGTCTCCAACAATTTTCGTATTTTCAATCGCAGCGCGTTCAAGCGAATAAAGCCTTCCGCATCTTTTTGGTTATACACGCTGTCTTTCTCGAAGGTCGCAAACTCGGGCGCGTAAAGAGATTTTTTGGACTTGCGTCCCAACAGGATACAATTGCCCTTGTACAATTTCAGACGCGCCACGCCACTCACGTTCTTTTGCGTTTCGTTCACCATCACTCGCATTAATTCCATCTCGGGCGAAAACCAAAATCCGTAATAGACGAGTTCGGCAAATTTGGGGATCAGCGAATCGCGCAGCCGCATCACTTCCCTGTCCATGGTGAGGGACTCCACCG
>CAZOWS010000287.1:0-8530 GCA_964583365.1 uncultured Actinomycetota bacterium | reverse complement strand
GAAATTCCACTGGAAAAATTGGCCGAAGAAGTCGGGAGCTTCGAGATTTTAGAATATTACACAAGCGGTTCTTTGGCCGGGCGCGTGCGCGCTCGCACAGCAGATGGAGATCTCGCTAAAAAAATCAGTGTTGCTTACGAGCTTGGCGCCGATGGGCAGGTGACCAAGGAAACACAAAGCGCACTGGACTCCAAGGGTCAGCTGGTCACGACGGTAGTTTCGTTTGTCGATGGGATCGTGCGCTCGATAGAGAACGCACAAGGTAAAAAGGTATTTGAAATCCAGCGCCATTTGTCCAACGGGCGCCGGCGCGTGAAAATTTATTGGGAATCGGACAAAGAGCATCGTCTGGATTTCGCGGAGTACGACGCGATGGACCGTTTTAATCAGTGGCCAATAAAAACTGCCGAGGTCAAGGAGTTACTCGCCGCGGCCGAAATGCAATTTGAATTGCAGGATGTGCAGGCCGAACGCGCCTACGACGGGCGTCAGATCATGCGTGGAATTCTGTTGGGTCAGTCGCTGGAAGATTTAGAGTCCGAGGACGAACGAAAAGGGGCCATGAACGAGTATCGCAAGATACTCAGTCACCTTTCGGGGGATCCGGTGTTGCTAGAGCCGGAATCTTTCCACCGCATGCAAGGGTATCAGAGATCCAAAGGATTGTTGATTGTCTCGGCCGATATACCCTCGGCAGACCGCGCGGAGAAAAATGTGCCCACGATCGTATCCATGGCCGAACACCTTTTGGATCTAGCACAAAGTCTCGAGCGCTTCGAAGGTCCGTATCGCATCTCCTTGGGTGACATGGTTTTGCCCTGGGAAGACCTCGTGGCATTGAACGGCATCATGCGCGAGGGCGCCTCCAAAAAAAGTTTGCGCGGGTTTCAGGGATTAAGCCTTAGTGCAGATTTTCGCGCGAGTCGGGTGGCAGGAAAGGAAGAACTCGCGCATGCGTTACGAGAATGGACGGAGCAACAACTTCGGGACACTCTCAAGAAGCCGCCTTCCAAGCGAACGTCGTTGGAGGAACTTATCTTTGAATATTTTCATCTGTCGCAAAGCCCGGTCGTGGAAGTGGGTGTTGAGCATGCCACTATGGAAAACAGGGGTTACGGCGAGTTCGTGGTGTTGCCAGGAGAACCCTTGGAAATTCCCGTTCGCATTATTGCGCAGGGCAAAGATCTTGTGCCCTGCACCGTGCGCTGGTCTGTCGAAAACATGGATTCCCCGATTGGGCCGGTGCAGTACGTGCAGCAGGTCAACGCGCAGGGCAATGTCCCGATGTCTCTTGCCTTCCGCATGGAAGGCTTGACGCCGGGACGCTATCGCGTCGTTGGTGAGATATTGCCGCGCCAATCCGAGTCGCATCCGCATCTGAGTTTCGTAGCCGTCGAGGGACCCGGCAAAGAGGCACTTTACCCACTGTCTCGGACTGCAGAAAACACGTTTGTTTTCGGCGACGCGCGATGGAAGTTGCGCCGCGAAAATAGAAATTGGCGTTTTGAATCGGCCGGCCGCATGGGCCATTACACAGGATTCGCGTTCCAACAGAGCGCGGTGGCGTTTGAAGACAATGCATGGAAGGCCGTCACGCAAAAGGGCGTGACGCGGACTATGGGCAAGACCATCCATGCGGAGGTGCAGTTTAGCGCGACACCGGAGGGCAGTCCCTCCGTCTCGATCGACGGCGTGGTTGTTTCGATTGTGCGGGACACGGTGTTTGGAAGAGTGAATGTAGTCGTGGAGGACAGCGTGGTTTCACTGGACGCCGACCGCACTCCACTGGTGGTGCTTAGCATAGGCCATGGAAATCAGTTGACCGTGCAATGGACATCTCCTACCACTCTGTTGCTACAAATCAACGGAGAATCCGTGCGCATGGATATGGCAGCGACAACCGTGAAGGATGGCGACAAGCCCCCGCGCGTGCTCGCGCCAGGAAAAATTCATACCGCTATCATCGGTGGCAAGCGTTACGAGGTTTTGGCGATGCCGCAGGATTATTTCTTGTGCGCGGGGCCGGAAGGGAGCTCTGCGATCGGTGCATCCGGGGTGTCGGTCGGAACCATGACCGTGCGTCGTACGGACGATCGCGTGGAATGCATGGTGGGGAAAGAAAAGCTGGCTCTCAGGCAGGCACGCGGAGTATGGACCGCCGATGTGGGTGGTCAAGAGCGTGGTATTGGCAAAGAGGGATTCACGGTTGTTGTGGGCGGACAGGAATTGGCCGTCTCCATGACAAGAACCGGCGTATTACAGATTCGCGTCGGAGACAAGATCGTGCAAATTCAAACCCGTTCGCGCGGTCAACTTCAGTTGTGGGACGAGGCCGGCGATAATAGCCTGACGCTTTTTTCCGCGCAGGACGGAACTAAGATTGCTGTGATGGCCGAGGTGGGCGCTGAGAAGAGCGCGAAACATTTGCCGGTCGCCCCGCGCATAACGCTGGGACCGGAGTCGCCTGTCATGGAAGTCCGGGAAGATATCCCCGCCCAGGCGCCGCGTTGGTGGCCCAAGCTGATAGCCTGGTTGGGGATTATGTTTGTCCTAGCGCGACTGTGGGATGCCTTGCTCATGTTGCGAGAAGGCAGGCGTGTGGTCCGCATACGCGAGGAGCTCGAGCGGCAACGGGTGCTCGCTAGTCCTTCGATTTCTCGTCTTGCGAACGTACGGGAATTTCTCGTGAAAAAGGCCATGATTTTTTTTGGCGGACGGCAAGTGGTGAGCGCCGCGGCGCAGAGACAGAACAAAGAGGTCATCACACTATCCGAGAAATTTGGAAAACCATTCATCGTGTTGTCCCAGCATGCGCGCTCGATTCTGGGATTGACGGAGCCGGGCGAACGGACCAGGACTTCGTGGTGGATCACGGCGCTGCTTGGCAAATTGTGGACGCCCGTGAAGGCCCAGATAGCCCCGCCCGGGCCCGAGCGTAAAGCCTTGCGCGCGTTCGCGAAGATGTATCAGAAGAGCGTTGGCGATGAAGGCGTCGCGATGACGCGAGAGCAGCAGACACAGCTTGAAGAGATCATCGCCCATTTGCGCAACACGGGGGCGAGCGATATCGCTATCGAGGATTTGACCGGACAAATCGAGCGGCAATTGGAAGTCGCAGCGCAATGGATACAGGAAAGGCGCGCGCAGGTGATGGCCGAGGCGGGGCTCATCGGCGATGCAAAAGATATTGCGGACATTACGCCGTTGGGACGCCGCGTGCTCGGCATGCTGGGTAAAGCCGCGATGGCCCAATTGTCCTCGCAGGAGCTCGACGCTATCGCAAGCAGCCTCGAACAAATGAGCGCGGCCGGCGTGGGCGCGATGGACGCATCCTTTCCCGACGGGCAATTGAAATTGCTGATCAAATTCTCTCTCTTGGAAATTGCCAAGGAAAACGATTTCTTCTCTTCCGATTGGGGCCCGCAGGTGATGGGCGAGGGGTCTGTCAGCGAGGCGTATCAAGATTTGCTGGACAGCCCGGGGGACATGATTTCTAATCCGGCCGTGATGCCATTCCTGGATCTTCAGGCATCGTTTCGCGGAGAGAGACCGGTTGGCGCTCTCTTGGCTGCAGACGCCTTGCTCGCCCAGGGTACGGACTACGTGTTCTCGGGTTTCTGGCGCGTGATGCGCTCGTTGCATCCGGACGCCAACACGCAGAACACGTTCCTGTTCGGTCTCAAGGTGAATTCCAAATGGGAAAAAAATCCCGTCCGCTTCATGACGGCCGTGAAGTCCCGCTGGCTCGAGGGACATCGCGTCGTGACCAGCTTTGAACTGCGCGGCGAAAAGTTTCATTTGAGCGAGTCGTTCACGCAGCCTGTGCGTATCAAGGAAAATTTTTCTAATTATCCGGCGCTGATCAAGGCGCGCCAAAAAGAAGGCCAGGAAGCCAACGGTTTGAATACCCGCCGCAGCGCCATGATAGGCGCGGTTATTGCCGCGCAGCAGACGCAGAATCTGGTTTTTCCTGGAGAATTGGCGGCCATAGACGGTGTCGAATACCGCGGCCATTGGGATGAACCCGCGCTGGCAAAATATAAAACGATGATGGGTCGCGACGCGCGCGAAGGAAAAATAGACGAAGGGTTGAATATCTCGGTTATGGACTCGGATCGCGGCGTTACGCTGATATTGCCGACAGGAGACGTGTACATGCTGCTCACCAAGGAGAAGGACCTCCTTGCCCGCGTGACGAAGGGCGCGAAACTTGGCGTTTTGGTGGCGATGATACTGGGTCAATTCGGCATGAAGCCTCGATTCTTCAAAGAAAAAGGAACATGGAGAGTGGACTTTAATAAAGTGGATTTAGTGACGCAACATGTCCCACAAATCGCCGAAGCAAAAGATGCCTACGACGAATTCCGCCAAGCGCAAAGCCACGCAGCGCAACTTTTCGTGGACGAGGTCGCGGCCGAGAAGGAGGAATTGCACGACAGGCGCACGGGCAGAATATTGAAAATTAATCTTGGATCCAAGGCGGGCTTGGATCCGGGGCTTGGCATCACTCGCTTGCTAGGTAAAATCAGTTGGCCCGGTATCAAGGCCACGTTGTTCGGTCCACTCAGCCTATCCTTGTTAAAGCCATTTGCCGACACGCATTTGGCCAGCGCGATTCACGCGTATTTTAGTCCCCAGAACGTAAAGGCCGAAGCGAACAAAAAAGTTCAGGAAGAAGAGAAGCGATTTAGACAGCTCGGCGGCGCTGCGGCGTTGCGCGAGCGACTGGCGATTACCTGGCGGCCGGGATACGATGTCCGGGCCTACGCGAAAAGTCTTTTAGATTGTTTAGAGACACGAGGTATTTTCTTGCGCCGTTTTGTGACCGAGAAGGATTTGACTCGCTTGGCCGCGAAGCATTTGTCGGCAGGCCCGTATTCCGGATTGACGGATTTGCTCATGGCCTGGGAGATGGAGGCGCTGGATCAGGTCGGAGGGCGATCCTGGCCGCTCACGTCAACAGAGGCAAAACTTTTGAATGTCGGCAATGCGATGCTGAAGGTCAAGAGGGATCTGGCAATTCTATCCGAGGCCGAAGATAGTCCGCATGCCGCGAGGGAAACATTTGCATTGCTCGGCGCATCGTTGGGCGTGGAAGACAAGCTATGCTTGAACGGAGAGTTTTCTGATCACACCGCATATCGATTGGCCTTGCTTTTGGAACGCGAGGGCACTTACAGGGCCGTAGGCCATCAAGTCGCAAAGCTGCTGTATCACGGATCCTTGGACCCGGGGATTTTTAAAGGCGGAGATTACACGTTCGGCAAAATGGGCGTGCGCCCTCTTCGTATTCTGCAGGCGATCATTGATCCGCAGTATCGCCAGTCGCGCGATTGGAGCTGGGCTTCCGTCAAAACCGCTATAGAGGGAAGCGAGCAAATCGGCTCGGAGATTTACGAGGATCCGCCCAAACAGATGGAGGCCCGCAAACAAAAGATCGTGCGCGATTTTCTGGCCGCAGCGGCAAAGCGTGGACTGTTCGTGCAGGAGTTGATTTTTCCGGACGAGGATTTCGAGCGCATGGTCGTGGTGGCGCGTTTTGCGGAGGCGACCGAGTATTATCCGGATCAAGTCGCCTGCGATAAAGAAATGCAAGAAGTCTTCGCGGAAATTGGCGCTTCGCAGGATGTATTTCCGCGCGGTGTGCGAGTTATGACGCCCGCAGAATGGGACGCCCAACGCTCGAATCCTGCCCTTCATTATCGCGAGGCCGGCCGCGCAGGTCGACTTGTGCAACGCCTGTCTCCGATAGACGATTATCTCTCCAACGGCAACAAAGATTCATTTCATGAATACGCGGTGCGCAAAAGCGACGTGGAAGTCGGCATGGAAGACTTGAACGAATTCTTCCGCAAAGTCAGCCGTCAAATGACACAGAACATGGCCGAAGAGATTCGCCAAGCCCTCGCGCGCGGAGGCAAAGAGGAGCTCGCTCTGATGGCCGATAAAATCAACACCTTTTTGGACGAAGGCGCAAGGGCCCTGCATGTCGCGCCCGGCAAATTCGAGCGCGTGCGCGTGGAAGACCTTGCCGCGCTAGCGTCGCTGGCCGGCAAGTCGGACATAACGTTCGTGAGCCTTCCATTCGATCTTTTGCGTCGTTCTCGCATCTGGATACGCGATCACGTGAGTCCGTGGTTTCAACCCGTTCTTTCGGGCGTCCTCTTGGTCACGTTCACGACCATCAGCGCAACCTGGGCGCAGATGGGGCTAGCCTGCGTGGTTGTTGTTGTCAGCTATTTAATTCTGACCGATCGTGTCCCCAAGATCGCTTGGCTCAACGCGTATCCTCGATGGCATTTTGTGGCGAGCCTGGTCGGTCTCTCCGCGTTCTTTTGGTTTGTGATAGCGCCCGTGCAGATGGGGGCTATCTTTAATATCATTTCCATGTTTGTTGTTATGGCGTATTTGGGAGCGGCACAAACGATTATTCCGCCCGTGATTGGCACTGTTTTCGATGCCTTCTTCTACGCCTCCCAGAACTCCTTGTTCAAGATTTTGACGCTGGGCAATGGGCAAGCGCTGGAAACACTTTTTCGGCGCATGGTGCATAGTCGCGACATCAAACTGCTGGCCAGAATCCATGGTGTGCCTCCCGAGACACTTTACGGCATGTGGGACTCGGCTTCATGGCCCATGGCCGTGGGTTTACCACTGGGACCCGGGCAGACGGCCGGCCGCATAAAAATAGCCGAAAAGGGTGGGAAAATATTCGAGGCTGCGCCCGTGCCCGTGCTGGCGGCGCTTCTCAACTTGAACGAACCGCCGTTTTCCGCGGCGCTGTCGGGTTTCAACATGTTGCCCCATCGCGCAGCGGAGCTAGGCAAGCTGTTCACCGAGGATACGGACGCGTTGATCGGATTCGCGATGGCCGCATGGCAGCCGAATCTGAATGCTGCCGCGATAGTCCGACGCAAGGCGCTCGCAATTCTCGTTGAATCGCGACTCTACGATCAATCACCCGAACGCGCAGCGCAACTTTCCAAGGCCATGGGCATTCTGGATTACGCGATTCCGCGCATGGCCGCGCATCCGCTATACGGCAAGGCGATGCAGCCCTATGGGCAATTTCTTGAGGATGTGTTTGCGATGAAGGCGATGCGCGAAGATCAAACGAGCCGCGGACGGGAAAACGTCGGGGCCGGGCTCATTCAATATTTGCTTACGGCGTACACCGGAGAAGATTTGTCGTTGGAACGCGTGGGGCCGTTTCCGCCTGGTGTGGCAGGCGCCGTGCGACGTTATCAAGAATTCCTTCAACTCGACGTGCGCACGGGCGGGATCAAAGAGAAGATTTCTGCGGCCGGAAGGACGATAGTTCTTCGCCCTGGGATCGAAGCGCATTTTGCCTTGGAGGGCCCGCGTATCTTTGCTGTTTCGATTGGCGGGGAAACGATGCGCATTCGCGTTGGCGCCAACCCGGTGGTGGATCCCATCGAAGTAGTGTCCAACATTCCCAACGTTTTTGTTCGCAAGACGGGATTGGGTAGCATCGCCGTGCAAATCGAAAATCAAACGTACACGCTGGCCCTGCGTCCCAACGGAGATGGCGCGACACTGTCCAAACCCGGCCGCTTCACCAAGGCCGTGCGCTTAGTTCAGCTTTACCACGGCGATCTTTCGGGCTTCATGCCCGTGGATCATTTGATACCGTTGGGATTGGGGCTTTCCTTGTCGGAAGCGGAATTGGACGAGGATATAACGCGTCTCACCCAACAGTGGGAAGATGTGGGGCTGGTGCTTGAGCGCGTGCGCGCATGGTCTGATTTGTCGAACGACGAAAAAAAGGACGTGAGGGAGGAAGTGATCGTCACGCTGCAGCGCATACGAGGCGATGACAACGCAAAACCCCAAGACGCGCAAGCGCTGGAAGCGATGATGCAACAGTTGAGGTCCGAAAGGATTCCCCGGGATGCGGAGCTAGCCGGTGCCATGGAGAAAACATTAGCGCAACTCGAACTCGCGGTGAAACAGCACATCTTGACGGAGCATTTCAACGTGACGGCTGAGAAGGCCGCCGATCTGGCCGCTCATCCGGCCCGCCTCACTCGTACGATTGAAACGATGATTCGCAATTACGCGGCCGAGAAAAGTGTATCCAAGCAGCCGCATGGTGCGGCCCGCCGCGCGAAAATCGAAGATAAGCTAGCGCTGTTGCGAAAGCTTGCAGGCGACGCGTTGTACGAAGACACCATGCGAGGTCTTGAGGCGGATTTGAGGACGTGGGAAAGTCCCAGGCAATTGGCGTTTGCAACAAACAGCATCTTGGGTGTTACGTTGCCCGCAGGGATATTCCTGGCTGGCGTGATGTTCGGTCCCGCCGGCTCTCTGCTAGCCACGCTGGCTAGTGTACCACTCGCTATCTACGGCATCTCGAGCCAAATCCAGCGGAAAGTTGCCAATCACATCAACTTTGCGCTACCGCGCATCGAGCCGCAAACATTACCGCGCTCGACAGAACTGGAGATGGCAGCTTAGTGGTCCATTTCATAAATACGGTTGCATTTGAGCAACGATGCGCCGCACCTGC
>CAZOWS010000286.1:0-8192 GCA_964583365.1 uncultured Actinomycetota bacterium | reverse complement strand
TATAGCTTTCACGGCCTGCATGTCCCCGACTTTTCCTAAGAGATCGAGCATAGCGCATTGATATCCTGGTTCACCGGATGTCTGCTGCATCGCGTCCACAAGTGGCAGTACAGAGGGCGCACCGATTTGTACAAGCGCCTCTCCGGTGGCATTCTTTAATTCGGGAAACGAACCACTCCGCAACCATTCCTCCCGATAAATAGCCAGTAGCAACGTGACAGCTTCCTGAGTACGTAGATTTCCTAGTCCTTGGGCAGCGGCAATTCGGAGATCTTTATTTTTTCTCGCGTCAAGGATTTGTATCAAAATCTTAACCGCATCGCTTCCCCCGATTTGGCCGAGAGCAACGGTGGCAGCCAATGACTCCTGCAAAGCATGACGAATAAGCGCTGGCACGGCCTCGCTTACACGCTGCGCACCCAGCGACTGAGCTGCTGCAATTTGCACCTCAGCATTCGAGTCCTCTAATGCAGCGATTAAATGGCGATGCGCTGACGCATCGTCGAAATCCATAAATGCCAAAGCAGCTTGCCTGCGCACGGCCGGATACCAATCTTGAAGAAGGTATTTCAAATGCTTCATGGCCTCCGTATCCTTGCGAAGAACTAGCAAAGGTATTGCCTTGGAACGGGCGACAGGCTTAGGGCCCTGCGCGCGTATCGCCTGCAAGAATGTCGCATCATCCAATTCCGTTAATACCCGGGACACAAAAAGCATGTCCGCATTGGGATTCTTCAACTCTGTTTTCATGCTCTCCGGCATGGGCAAATCCAATAGGAGCAAGAGTTCTTTCATCACCGTAGCGCCCACCACGATTCCCTTTTGCGCCAAATCGTTGATCGCCGCTTGCAAATATTTTAAATCATCGTCACGGCTTGACCCCCGTTTCTCGAACGTGAGTAGGATTAAATCTATCGCCTGCGCTAATTGCTCGCGCGAAGATTTGCTCAACATGGGAGTCTCGGCTGATTCATAGCGAAGGGCTTTGCCGGGCCGCGTTAATTGAAATCGTTCGCTTCCCTCCATTATTGCCTTTGCAAGGAGCCCGGCTTTAGGTTTGCTTTCGTCCATTGCAACTTTGTGAAGGGACGCATCGGCGGGACTGCCGATAAGCAAGATTTCATCCCGCGCAAGATCTTGGGTGATCTTTCCCTCTTCGAAACTCTCCATTAAATACGCGACGGGGTCATGCGCGTTCAGAATATCTTCGTACACCAGCCCCCGGCTCATGAGATAGGCATTACGCAGTGAAGACGTGTAGACCAAAATCTTGAATTCTTCGGTCAGCTCTTCGCCAAGTGCGGCCCCCAGAAGCAAGGGCAGCTTGGGATTCACCGCACTCCAAATGTTTTCACCAAACACGTATTTGGAAAGAAAAGAGGCGACGATAAACTCTTTGATAAATTCTTGCGTACTGGACGCTTTGCCATAATCTTTCTCGAAAATCTCGCGTAATTCTTTGAATTTCCCATTTTTCAATTGTTGACGCAAAAGTCTTTCCACCCGATCCAAGGCATTGGGATCGCTTTGTAGCATCTCGTCGTAGCGATCGCGCAATTGAAACAGCGCCATCACGTCTGCCGCATCCATTGTCCGAAGCGTTTGCTCGCTCACGACCTCCCCGATAATTTCCATGACCGACGGAGTGGGCTTGCCCAATTCGCGCGCGGTTTGACGTATCAATGTTTGCGCTGGCTGCATTTCTTGAGTGGCAATTTTTGGCAATGCATCGCTACTCCAATCAACAACGGCGGCCTTTTCCGAGAGTCTTTGTTGAATAGCCAAACGTAAATAGCGAGGGAAGCGATACGCCGTAGAGACTGCTTTGGTAGCATCGTATTTAATTTTTCCGACAAGCGATGACGGCGCAAGCGCCTGCGCGTCAGGGACAAATACCGGACAACTGACGCCACTAAATAGGAGCGTAATTATTAATGAAGCGCTTATCACCTTGCGAATTTTGCTATTCATATGTAAGTCACAATTTCATGGCCTCTTATAGTTTTATTATAGGCTAATTTTTCCATTTTGTCAAGCTCACCGGCGATTCCGCTTCAAGAACGAGATCCTTCACTGCGTTCAGGATGACAGGGTGAGGTATGGCTCAATTTTTTCACAACTTCTGACGGCTTACCGCTATCCATGATAAATGCTTGACAAAAATTCTTTGTGGACTTTAAATATCGTCGTATTCGTAACATACTACATACCTAGTAACGAGGAGGATTCTCTGATGAATAGAAATTTCCCCGTAATTGGACTCCTGCTGGTGCTTGCACTGGCAACTTCAGCCTATGGCTTTGCGGATAGCGCGCAAGATTCTACCGTTTTCACATCTGTTGTCCCCAGTACAGCAAGTAGCGAAGATGATATTAGCTCTCCGGAGCCGGCAGCGAAATCTTCACCCTTGCAGGCACCATCACCCGCTCCATCGCCTACTAAGCCATACGCAGCACCTGTGTCCGAACCAGTACAACCGGAAGGAGCCACGGTAGCAACCGAAAAGCCAGTTCTCCAACCGGATACATCGGATTCATCGTCATCCGCTCCTATGACCAATCCGTACTCCAACGTGAGCAACCCGGAATTTTCTCTGCTGCAACAAATGGCGGCGGAATTAAAAGCGGATGCGCTCCATGGTTTGGATGCAGCCCAGACTACTTTGCATGCGGGCCAATACGGCGTAGACAACTACGTCGAGATGATTAAAGCCTTTGCCGATGCCGCAGAAACATTGGATTCCACGCTGCGCTCATCACCCATAGACATTCGCAATGTGCATATGACGATCAAAGCCTTAAAGACTTTGGTCTTGGATATAGACGATGTGTTCGCGTACAACCCGAATTACTTGAATCAGCTGCGGAACTGGAACGAATGCAAACGCATTCTGCGGCGCATAGATGGCATAGTCTACCGTGAGGGTGGACTTCGCAGATTTGAATCCATTGTGGATGCGAATCCTTGGCTGCGCAGTGTCGGGAAATTCTTCAACATGCATGGCGTTCTAAGCGGGGTGGAAGACACACTGCATCGCAACAACACCACAGCCCCCATGGATGCTTTGGTCGGGCATCACGGCGGTGGCCGAAAAGCAACGCATGTGTGGATGGTTGCGAACTCCACTTATCAGGGCGAGTTGGCCAACGGCAGTTCCGCGATGAACGAGGGTGTAACGCAGTTCTAAGTGGCCCATTTCATAAATACGGTCACATTTGAACAACGCTGCATCCACACCTGCTACGTTGCTCCTCCTCGCCATAGTACTGTGACTATGACTCGTCGTCGCGCCTTGCAGGTGCGGCGCATCGTTGCTCAAATACGACCGTATTTATGAAATGGACCACTAAGACGGCAGTTTAATTCCCAAAATCATTCTGCGTAACTTTTCCCACGGAAACTTTCGGCCAGGGCATAGAGTTCCGCGCTGCGCTACATGGCGGTGGAGAATAATGTTGCGGTCGGGTATGCCGCATTTATCTTGCAATAGTTTGCATAGCACTACAAGTGACTCCAATTGCTGGCGGCTCGGCTGATCCTTTTCGAAATTTCCAACCAGACAAATTCCAATACCGATTTCGTTCATGAGTCGGTTGGCCGTGTGCCCCCCCGGCCATTGCCTTTGCCACCGCTTCCCCACCTCCACCCTACCGTTGGGACCTCCGTCTCCATTATCAATCACGAAATGATACGCAAGACCATGTTCCATGTGCCTACGCTTCCGGTGAAACTCGTCGAATCCGCGCGCATTGCCGTTGGGGGTGGCGCTGTGATGCACGACAATGTAGCGCCAGTGCAGCAAATCAGGCACTTCGGTTGGCAATAACAATTTTATTTTATCAGTCAACGCCTCGGAAGGAAAAAAAGTGGAGGGTATTACATCCCCCGCCGTTGATCTCTGTTCGGGCTTCGTCGTTTTCGTAGAAAGCATTTTGAACGGTGGCTTGGGAACTCTCAACGTTTGGCCCTTGGAAAGAAGGTACGGACGGCGAATACCGTTGACCTTAGCCAGCGTTTGCCAGGAAGTCCGATACTGTCGCGAAACGGATTGCAAGGTATCCCCGTTTTGCACCGTGTGAAAGAGATAGCTTTCTGCGCCGAGGGCGGCGGCCGATGTAGCGTAGAGAAGAACACATGTCACTGTTGAGACGGCTAGAAATTTGCGATACATCGTTGCTAAACCTGCACTTTTTTTAAGTTTGCGTATTTCACTGCCAACAAACGCGGACTCTCTTCCGATTGAAACTTGATGGATACCTTCAAATTCTCGCCGCTATCGTAACAGGTCATTATTCTACCCCGGCCGAATTGCGGATGGATAATGTTTTCACCTTCACCAAAATGGGTCGCTGGAACTGTCACTCGCGAAAGAACGGGGGCTCGCACAATGCTGATTTCATCATCCTCCGCATCCCCATCGTCGTACAAAGAGGTCCTATCCGCAGCACGTGCTTCCATGCCATGCGTGACGAGAAACTCCCCTTGTATCTCGGCTACAAAACGCGAGGGTTCAAAAAACTTGCGTGTCCCAAACAACATGCGATTTTGTGCGCAGGACAAGAACAAGCGCTTGCGCGCCCTGGTCATCCCGACATAGAGCAAACGCCTTTCTTCTTCCAAATCATTCGGGTCCATTCCCCAATACGAGTAAGGAAACACGCCTTCCTCCAGACCCGCGATGAATACGCAGGGGAACTCCAAGCCTTTGGAGGAATGCAGGCTCATAAGCGTAATTTTGTCGTCCGCTTCTTTATACTTGTCCATGTTCGACCACAATGCAATGTCGTTCAGAAAATCCTCAAGCTTTGCGCCCGTGTTTTGTTCCTGAAATTCTTCTGTGGCCGAGCCCAATTCCTTCAAGTTCTCCATGCGCGTCCGCGACTCGATGGATTTTTCGCGCCGCAACTCGGCCATGTAGCCGGATTCCTCGAGCACCCATTCCAACAGGCCCGTAATATCGCGCCTTTCCTTCTCCAGCGCGCCCTTGCGTAGGCATTGAAGCAGTTGCAGAACTCCTTGCGAGGCTTTGGGCGGTAGTAATTTATGTTCCAAAGCCGTCTCCATCGCCGCGACAAGAGAAATGTTTTTACTACTGCAAATTTCATTGAGAATTTTCATCGTCCCCTCCCCGATGCCCCTTGCTGGGACATTGAGAATACGGCGCAGGCTAATGGAATCCGAGGGATTGCTCACGCTGCGCAAATAGGCCAGCGCATCCTTGATTTCACGTCGCTCGTAAAAACCAATGCCACCGATAATCTCGTAAGGAATACCCGTGCGCCTCAAACCTTCTTCCAAAACACGGCTCAACGCATGCACGCGATAGAAAATCACGACATCCCGCAAAATCGCTTCCCCGGCGCTTTGCAGCGATTCAATCTGGCTCAGAATAAACTCCACTTCGCGATGCTCATCGGCCGCACGGAACAGAGTGACTTTTTCCCCATCGCCGTTCTCGGTCCAGAGTATTTTCCCTTTGCGCTGGCGATTGTTGCGAATCAACGCGTTCGCCGCGTTTAAAATATGCTGCGTGCTGCGATAATTTTGCTGCAAGCGGTACAGCGTTGTGCCCGGAAACGCGCGTTCGAAATCCAAAATATTGTTGATCTCGGCGCCGCGAAAACTATAAATGGATTGATCCTCATCGCCCACGGCGAAGACATTGTTATTTTGGGACGCGAGCAGTTGGGCCAGCGTGTATTGGGCGTGATTCGTATCCTGGTATTCGTCTATCAACACATGTCCAAATCGGCTCGCGTAGCGCGCGTGCAACTCGGGATCTTTTTGCAGCAATTTTACCGTGGCCATTATCAAATCATCGAAATCCAACGCGTTGTTCGCGAAAAGCATTTTCTGGTATTCCTGATAGACGGCGGCCGTCACTTGATCAGCCGCGTCGGGACTTTCCGTGCGCAATTGCTGCGGCGTCAGGAGGCGGTTTTTCGCGCGACCGATGCGCTCACGCAAACCGTTTGGTCGGAGGGATTTGTCATCCAACTTCAGCTCGCGCATCGCTTCCTTAATCACGGTCAATTGATCCTGATCGTCCAAAATCGTGAAATTATTGTTCATCCCCATTTTGGCAATTTCCAAGCGCAGGAATCGCGCGCACATCGCGTGGAATGTCCCGATCCAGAGATCACCTGCCGCGCCGCATAAGGATTCCAGACGACGTTTCATCTCCGCTGCGGCTTTGTTGGTGAACGTGACGGCTAGAATATTGCGCGCGGGCGTGCCCGCGAAGATGAGATGCGCTATGCGATGCGTAAGCACGCGTGTCTTGCCGCTACCGGCACCTGCGATAACAAGAGCAGGCCCGCCAGGATGCGTTACGGCGGCCCGCTGTTCGGGGTTCAATCCCGCTAAGAGGTCCGGCTGGCTCATGTTGGAATTACCTTCAGGAGATGCTTTTGATTTCGTTCTGCGTGAGAGGCTCCACGCGAAAGCGCAACGTCAACGCCTGATCACCGATTTTTAAATCCAGCATCGTGGTCATTCTCGTGAGCAAGAGCCTATACGGAATTTTTACGGTCTTGCCATCCACGGTAACACCCACGGAGGTATGTCCTAAAATATCGCGGGAATCCTTGACTGCCTTGACCAGAGATTCAAACGTCTTTATTTTCTGTAGCAGATCTTGATCCAGGTGATAGGCGTTGCCACAAGCGGCGCAACTGATCTCTTGGTCCTTCTGCCCCGGGCGTAGCGAAAACCCTATGGTCTGCTTGCATCCGTCCTTCACGCATTCAAATTCTATGTTGCCGTTGTCGCTCACGCTTTCCTCCTGCTGACATGTGCATGTGTGGCTTGTGACTTATCCCCCTCCTTCACCAGGTCGCTCCGATGATAGGCAGCGAAAGTAGACCTGTCAAGATACGCTTAAAACATAACGCGCGTCGGGTTTTCCGGCCTGGAGAAACTCCTCGCGCTTAGCCTCAAATCCCTTGCGGCCCAAAATCCCGTAAGCGAATTTTTTGCCCGCCTCTACGCCCGGCTGATCGAAGGCATTGATGTCGAATAGCTCCCCTGCGTAGGCGGTTTTCATTTGAAAAAAATATAGCAGCATCCCGATTGTTCGTGGAGTTACCGCCGACAGCGTAATCGTCGCGTTCATGCGAGAGGACTTGGTCAAAGCCAGCGCGCTGGCTTTTTGTTCCGTGTGGAGAAGTTCCTCAAAGTTGTGGCCGGATAAATAGCGAATTTCTTTCTCGGGGAACGCGTTCGGTATTTTTACCTTGTTGCGGAATTTCTCAACCCCAACCAACGTGACAATTTTATCGAAAGGCCCTTCTTGATAGAGCTGAAGCTGCGAATGCTGATCCGTGACACCTAGCGCTTTGACGGGTGTTGGCCCCACGAATACATCGAGGCCTTGCCGATCCGATCGCTTGCCCAGGCTCTCCGCCCACAATTGCGCGTACCAATCAGCAATTTCTTTCAAGCATTGTGCATACGGCATCAAAACCGAGATCTTTTTGTTCTTTTGATACGCGAGATAATGCAGCGCGGCAGCCACCAGCGCTGGATTTTTTCGCGCATCATTCGATGCTGCACAGGCCTTATCCATAGCCTGCGCACCCGCGCAAAGCTTTTCAATCGAAATGCCCGTCACGGCCGAAGACAGCAACCCCACGGGCGACAGCACGGAAAATCGCCCACCCACGTTGTCTGGAAGACAAAGCGTCTCGTAACCCTCTTCTTTGGCCATATCCCGCAGCGTACCCGAACACGCGCTCGTCGTGGCTACAATGTGACCCGGCATCTTCTTCTTGCCCACAGCTTTGATCAACAGATCCCGCGCCAAGAAATAGCTGGCCATCGTCTCCACGGTGTCGCCGGACTTGCTGATCACGTTGAAGCATGTCTTGCGAATATCGAGGGTTTGAAACAAAGCAGAAATTTGATCGGGGTCCACGTTGTCCGCAACGAACAGGCGCGGCCTGTTTTTTCTCGCCGCACGCGGTAAGAGATTATAAAACGGGTGATTCAAGGCCTGATGCACGGCGATGTTGCCGAGTGCCGATCCCCCAATGCCGAGCACAACAAAATTCTCAAATTTCCCTGCAATGCGATCGGCCAAGACGCGCACCGTGCGCAGTTCCTCTTTTTGATACGGCAAATCAAGAAAACCCAGCGATTTCTTCTTTCGATAGCCTTCGACAGCGGACCAGGCATCGGCTAGGCGAGCCTGC
>CAZOWS010000285.1:0-2639 GCA_964583365.1 uncultured Actinomycetota bacterium | reverse complement strand
ACGGATCCCCGGTCAGGACCATCTTGGTTCCATGCCCCGCGCGGCTGACTATGGTTTTGATTTCATGCGGCGTGAGATTTTGGGCCTCGTCCACGATGATGAATTGATTCGGAATGCTTCTTCCTCGCATGTACGTCAAGGCCTCTAACACGATACGATCTTCGTTGAGCAACTGATAGATTTGCACCTTTGCCTCGGCGGATTTGTAGCTCAAAATAAATTCCAGATTGTCGTAAATCGGGTCCATCCAATGTTCGATTTTTTCTTCTTTGCTGCCGGGCAAATAGCCGATGTCTTTTCCCAGAGGCATGATCGGGCGCGACACGAGCATTTTTAAATACTTTTTTTCATTGATCACTTGTTGTAGGCCGGCGGCTAGAGCGAGCAATGTCTTGCCCGTTCCGGCTTGTCCCATGAGCGTAACTAGCCGGATGTCGGGATTGGCTAAGAGGTCCATGGCCATGCGTTGTTCCATGCTGCGCGCGGAAATATTCCACCACTTGGTTTTGTCTTCGTGCAGTTGGAACAATCGTTGGAGCTTATGATCGTGTTTGAAAAGAATTTTTTGGCCATCGCCGGTGTTGACGAATTCCACGTATTCGTTGGGGCAAAGATTCAAACCCTCCGAGGTGATTTCTTGCTTTTTGAGCAATGCCGCGAATTTCTTGGGATTGGTGGGAATCTCACGCCAGCCCGTGTAGAGCTTGTCAAAATCCACGCTTTGCTTCTCGAAGTCCACCGCATGGACGCCGAGTATGTCGGCTTTGATGCGAGCGTTGATATCCTTAGAAACAAAAATAACTTTGTTGCCACTATGTTGCAATCCATGCGCGGCCATCAGTATTCTGTTGTCCGTAATATTCGGGTCTAAAGCGGCTGTCTTGGGGGAAGGGGCCGTCCGGAAAACAATTTGAAGGCTTCCGTTGTTTTCCATCTTGACGCCCTTGCTCAGCGATCCTTTTTTTCGCAAGGCGTCGAGCGTGCGAATGACGCTGCGCGCGTTGCGACCGCGTGAGGAGGACTCCTTCTTGAATCGGTCCAGCTCCTCTATCACGTCAAGCGTTATCGCTACGCGATTTTCGCCAAAAGCGTTGAGTGACTTGGCGCTGTGAAGCAATACGTTCGTGTCTAGTACGAAGATTTTTTCCATGGGGATTTTATCGAGGCGTATTCTAGCATAAATGGTTTTGTTGCAAAGCACTAACAATGCTTGCCTTGTGCACAGAAATATGCTAGAATGCTCTCCATATACAAGACGAGAAGAGATTCTATGATTGAGAAGGCTGGAAAAGACATTTATGTTTGTCTATTGGAACCATCGAAGGTAAAGCCACTTAAGGAGTATTTGTTGCAACGTGGCTATTCCTTTTCGAAGGTTCCCTACACCCATTTTAGCGCCTCTAAAGAAAAGCTGACCGTAACGGCCTACCTTAAAGGAAAGGTAGTGATACAGGGGAAAAAGGCTGAAGAATTCGTGGAATTCTATCTGGAGCCGGAATTATTGAAGCAAATAACGATGTGCGGCGGGCAGAGAATAGGTGTGGATTATGGGGAAAGCCGCATAGGCGTGGATGAAAGCGGCAAGGGTGACTACTTTGGGCCGCTGGTCGCAGCGGGTGTGTATTCGGACACCAAGGACATAGAAAAACTGGAAGCGATGGGTGTTAAGGACTCCAAAAAAATATCGGATGCCAGGGTGGAAATTCTATCCCGTCAAATAATGGCCAAATATATGTTCACCACCGTGGTGATTGGTCCTGAAAAGTACAATGAGCTGCAGCAGAAGTTTGGAAACTTAAACTCCATGCTGGCCTGGGCGCATGCCAGAACCATCGAGAATCTTTTGTCGAAAGTGCGTTGCACGAAGGTTGTGGTGGATCAATTTGCCAACAAGAGATTAGTTCAAGATGCGCTAATGAAAAAGGGTAAGGAAGTCCGGCTGGAACAGCGGCACAAAGCCGAGTCCGACCTGGTGGTGGCCGCCGCCTCCATACTGGCGCGCGCGGAATTTTTGCGGCGATTGAAGGCGCTATCTGACCAGCTCGGCGTTCCGCTACCGAAAGGTGCGTCCAAAAAAGTCGACGAGACCGCCTGGCGTTTGATACAGGAAAAAGGCGAAGAAATATTAAAAAAAGTCGCCAAGGTGCATTTTGTCACCACGCAAAAAGCCAAAGTGCTGGGCATGAGTAGCGTAAATGAAGCCCAATGACTCTTTAGAAGGAACTATCGTAACGAACAGAAAGGCTTTTCGGGATTTTGCGATACTAGATTCCATGGAATGCGGTATTGCGCTGTTGGGCACGGAGGTCAAGTCGCTGCGCGAGCATAAGGGAAACTTGGCCGATAGTTTCGCCAGAATCGTCAAAGGGGAAGTGTTCTTGATGAACATGTACATCAACCCCTACGATTTTGGCAATTTGAACAATCATGAGCCCACGCGCACGCGCAAATTGTTGCTGAACAAGAGAGAGATCATAAAGCTCATAGGGCAGGTGAGTGCGCAAGGGCTATCGTTGATCCCCTTGAAAATGTACTTGAAGAATGGTAGGGTCAAGGTGCAATTGGCCATTGCCAAGGGCAAGAGCAGCTTTGATAAGAGAGAAAGCCTCAAGCGTAAGGTCGCGGACAGAGAGATTGAA
>CAZOWS010000284.1:0-9225 GCA_964583365.1 uncultured Actinomycetota bacterium | reverse complement strand
TTATTGAAAGTTCTGCCAAAAATAGTTTCAGAAAATTATCTCCAAGACCTCGTAAAGAAGGAATGGACGGATATCCCATAAATTAACTCATCCAGATTTGTGACGCTTTTGTGCCGGTTGGCAGGGTTGTCGTCAGTGGGTAAATGTAATTGTCGCTGACTACTAAAAAACAGCGCCAAACTATATGGTGTTTTTGTAAGTTTCTGGAAGTCGAAGAACGAGTGTACCAAGCGCTTGCTGCACTGGTTTACGGTTGGCTAAATCCTCCAGTGAATTTCCGTGAAAAAGAAATTCGCGTCATGCCCTGCGGGATAAATTTTATCTAGCACGCTGCCTCCGAAAAAGTGCCCGTAATACGTGGATACTTTCAAGGTGGATGTGATGTCGTATCCGACGGAAAAATCCAAAAGATTTCCCAGGCCTGATTTGCCAAAGCTGTTGCGCCCTATGTACCCGAAATTGCCGCCTTTTTCCTGCGTTGCCCCTGAGCCGCTATAGAATCTGTCGGCCTGCGCATTCAAGGCCAGCCAATGCCAGTCCGTGCGTAGGCTCAGCGCCTTGGTTGGCTTAAGTATGCATTGGGCGAAAAGATCGTTGTTGTTCATTAAATTGTACAGAGGAAAAAAAGCGTATTGCCTGCCCGTGGGCAAGATCTGAAAAAATGTTTCGTGCACTGTGTCGCCCGGATTGGAATCGCCGGATCCTTGAAAATATCCCATGCGCAGCCACGGCTGCCATAAGGTCTTCTTCCATTGATATCCGCCCTCGATATCCCAGGCCATGGCACGGTGGCTGAGTTCATACCAATCTCCCTGTTGCAGGGCCAGCCAGAAAAGACTGTCTATCTCCCCGGAACCCAGGGGGTAAGCGCCGGCCATGTCCATGCCGTAGGTGTTGATATCCACGTCCACGTTGGGCGCGGTCGATTTTCCGCTATTGTCCACGCGCTGTGTCACGGCGCGATGATCCGCGTAACGGATAAAAAATGCGCGTTCGACGGTGTTCGGTAAGAGCGCGGATTTTTTGAGAGTCAGCGCGCTGTAGAGTAGATCGATTTTTTCGATGGTGTTGCAGGCGCTCTCCTCAAAGCCCCCTTGGGTAGGGCGGGCTAAAAGCTGATCCACGCGAAATTTTTTTTGATCCCACCAGGCCCATGCCCCATCGAAGCTCCGTGTGAAGGCCGAGAACCCGAAAGGCCCGATGAGTCTTTCCGCGATGCGGAATTTTCGAACCCAATCGAGTTTTGCGTCCCCGGATACAACCTCTGCCCCTTCGGAAAAGTCGAAGCGCCCGACGCGCGTGGAAAGGCCGATACCCAGGGGGTCCTTCAGATCGCCGTAGACCTGCTTGAGGAAGAGCCGATGGGCGAATCGTTCCCCCGTTTGCCCGAAATAGATGGGTCCCAAACCCAATGGCCCTTGGGGAGCGGGGGCAACGGACCCAGCCCCCGGCAAATCGAAAAATTGATTGTACTGGAGTTGTATCAGGGCATCGATTTTGGGCGAGGTCCAGCGCAGGCTGCTTCGCGTGCGGGTGAGAAAGTAGCCATAATTATAATCCTGCGGCCCCGAAGGGGTAAACCAATCCCACATTTCGTAGCGCCAAAGGCTTTCCCCCGAAAGCCAGATGGCCTGCTGGGATTCTTTCCATTGTAACAATTGGATTTCACCGCGCGCGAGGGCGGGCGAAAAAAGAAACCCGAGGGCGAACAATCCGGCAAGAATCGATATGCGTTTTTGTTTCCGCATCGCCGAATAATACAACATCCCCCCGAGTGTGTAACATGATAGAGATCATAATCATTTTTCTTGCATCGCGGTTTGAATGCATAGAATCTTCTCGCGTGTAAGGAGAAACCCTTGTTCGACAAAAAAATATCGCGAAGGGAATTCATCAAGCAGGGTGGCCAGGCTGTTGTCGCGATTTCCATTGGCGGCGTCATGATGTCCTGGAATCCCTACGAGGTTTTTGGGCAAGGCGCTTTGGAAGGGCTCACGTGGAGCAAGGCGCCTTGCCGCTTTTGCGGCGTGGGATGCAGCGCTCTGTTGGGTGTTGAAAATGGCAAGCTCCTGGCCGTCCAAGGTGATCCGCAATCGCCCGTCAATCAGGGCACGCTATGCCAAAAAGGTTATGCCCTGCCTTTCATTCTCTACGGCTCGGATCGGCTGACACAACCGCTCGTGCGCATGAAAAATGGTCGCTACGACAAGCATGGCGAACTCACGGAAACATCCTGGGATCACGCGATGGGGCTGATCGTTTCCAAGACCAAGGAGGCCATCGCGCAATCCGGACCCGCCTCCGTGGCCATGTTCGGATCGGGTCAATGGACGATTTGGGAAGGCTATGCCGCTTCAAAAATTTGGAAAGGCGGATTGCAGTCCAATAGCCTGGAGGTCAATGCGCGCCATTGCATGGCCAGCGCCGTCACGGGATTCATGACGACCTTTGGTATGGATGAGCCCATGGGGACTTACCAGGATTTTGACCACAGCGATGCCTTCATCTTGTGGGGCGCAAATATGGCGGAGATGCAACCCATATTGTTTTCAAAAATCACGGCGCGTCTCTTGGCTCATCCCAAAGGCCGGCTCTACAATCTGACCACGATCTCCAATCGCTCTTCTGAGATGGCGACCAAGGAAATCATCATGAAACCCCAGTCGGACTTGGCCATCGCCAATGGCATTGCCAATTTGATCATACAAAACAACCGCGTTAATCAGGATTTTGTGACGAAGCACACGGTCTTTAAGCGCGGCAAGGAAAATATCGGGTATGGCCTGGAAGACAAGTTTCAGTTTGAAGAAGAGGCCAAGCCCGCTAGCTTTGAGGAGTACAAGGCCTATGTCGCGAAATACACGGGTGAATTTGTGGAAAAAATCAGTGGGGTCTCGCCCGATGTCTTAAAGGAGCTCGCCGAGTTGTATGGCGATCCCCAAACGAAAGTCATGTCCCTCTGGACCATGGGAATGAATCAGCACACGCGAGGGACTTGGATCAATAATCTCGTGTACAATCTGCATCTGTTGACCGGCAAAATCAGTGAGCTGGGCAATCAACCCTATTCGCTCACGGGCCAGCCCAGCGCCTGCGGGACATGCAGGGAGGTGGGGACATTCACCCATCGGCTTCCGGCCGACATGGTCGTGACCAATCCCGAGCATCGCAAAAAAACAGAAAAGATTTGGAATCTGCCGGCGGACACGATTCCGGCCAAGCCGACGTACCATGCCATCGAAATGATGCGCGCCTTGGATCGGGGAGACGTCAAGATTTTCTGGAGCATGGTTGCCAACCCTTTTCAGGATTATCCCAATCTGAAGCGCTATAGAAACGGGGCCCTAAAGGAAGGCCGCTTTATCATTGTCTCCGATGTCTATCCCACGCGCTCCACCCAGATCGCGGACGTGGTGCTTCCCACCGCCATGTGGGTGGAAAAAGAAGGGGCATTTGGAAATGCCGAGCGGCGCACCCAATTTTGGAAAAAGATGGTGGACCCTCCCGGCCAAGCCAAATCTGACCTGTGGCAGCTTCTCGAATTTGCCTCTCGCATGGGGCTGGGCAGTCTCTTCGCTTACCCGAAGGGGGACTATCCGCTGCCCAAGGGGCAACAGATGTCGGATGCGAGCGTGAGCATGGATTTTTACGTGGAGAAGGCGCTTTGGGAGGAATATCGGAAGTTCGGACTGGGCCATGGCCATGACCTGGCGCCTTTCGACGCCTATCATGCAAGCCGCGGATTGCGATGGCCGGTAGTGAACGGCAAGGAAACTCTCCTGCGCTATCGGGAGGGCGAGGACCCTTATGTCACGAAGGGGGCCGGCTTGGAGTTTTATGGCAACAAGAAAGAAAACGGAAGGGCGATCGTTTGGCTCAGACCCTATGAGCCGCCTCCGGAGATTCCCGATAGCGAGTTTCCTCTGTGGTTGTGCACCGGCCGTGTTCTGGAGCATTGGCATTCCGGGACAATGACACGCCGTGTGCCATCTCTGTACAAGGCCTATCCTCACGCAACGGTCAATTGTCATCCGCAAGACGCAGAGGAAATGGGCATAAAAAGCGGCGATCGAGTGCGCATCGTTTCCAGACGCGGCCAGGTAGAGCTTTTTGCTGAAATCGCGGGACGGGTGACGCCGCAGAAGGGCATGGTCTATGTTCCCTGGTTTGACGAGGACGTGCTGATCAACGAGGTAACGCTGGACGCGTTTTGCCCCATTTCCAAGCAAGCCGATTTTAAGAAGTGCGCGGTCAGGATGGAAAAAATCTCTTAGGAGCCTGCGATGAAGTTTGGCGTATTTCTCATGGCCGTGCTGATGTTGGGCGGTTGCGCGGCGGAAGAGCCCAAGATATTCACGGCCAAGGGCCTCTGGACGGGCTGTCCCGGCATCAATGCCTATTCGAAGGCCGCTCCGGGAGAGAGCGTTATCCTTGCAAGGCCCCATAAAAATGCCCCTCCCTTGATTCCCCACGATATCTCGGATCTAAAGATTTCGCGCGATTCCAACGATTGTCTGGCTTGCCATTTGGATGGCGATGTCAAAATTCCCGACTCGCATTTCGTGAATCCCTACACCAAAGAGCGATCGAAGGATACCCCCACGGGCACCCGGTACAATTGCCTGCAATGCCATGCCCCCCAGTCGGCAGATGTGCCGCCGGTTACGTCGGGTTGAGCAAAAATTATTCCCCAATATGACGCTCATCATATTGGGCTTTTCCGGGCGGGAGTAGCATTCGGTCAGAAAACGTAACAGCTCAAGTCTCTTTTAGAAGTTGCATTTCCCCCCTCCTTTGTAGGGAGGGGTTAGGGGAGGTAGAAGGTTGCATGATTTATCATGTCTCTACCCCACCTAGCCTCCCCTTACAAAGGGGAGGGACGTGAGCAGTTACCCGAAAACAAAGAAAGAAGGGAACTATGCCTCATATCGGTATGCCAGAGCTGATCGTAATTTTCCTCATCGTCTTCTTCTTATTCGGCGCGAAGAAATTGCCGGATATTGTCAAATCAGTGGGGCAGGCGGTGCGGGATTTCAGGAAATCAGTAAAGGGAAACGAATAAGTAATTTCTCCGAGCCTCCGGACCTAAGGGAACAATCCTATGGACGTGGGGCCGATTCGGGCCGCTGAAGAAATGAAGCGACCTCCGCGTGCTTGGAAAGGAGAAAAGTTCGGCGAATGTTGTGCGACCCGTTTCATAGAAAAATCGAGTACCTCCGCGTCTCGGTGACGCCCCATTGCAATCTGCGATGCGTCTATTGCGTGCCCGCCATGGGATGCCATGACATCTCCAACAGCGCCTTGCTTTCGCCCGAGGAAATCCTTCGAGTTACCCGCGTTTTGCTGGGCATGGGGATTCGCAAGGTGCGCATCACGGGGGGTGAACCGCTTGTACGGCCCGACCTGCTTGCCATAGCTGGAGGGATTTCCCGGCTGGAGTTTTTGGAAGAACTTGCCCTTTCCACCAACGGCGTGCTCCTGGCCTCTTGTGCCAAGCAACTCCGGCAGGCGGGAGTGCAGAGAGTGAATATCAGCCTGGATAGCCTTTGCTCCGATAAATTCAAAACCATCACGCGCGGTGGGGATTTGACGAAGGTGTGGAGGGGAATTCAGGCCGCCTTGGATGCGGGGTTGCGGCCGGTAAAGCTCAACGTGGTGTTGATACGGGGATTCAACGACGACGAGATTGGGAATTTCGCCGCCCTGACGCGCGAGTTGCCGGTGCACGTGCGATTCATCGAATTGATGCCCAAGGGAAGCGACGGTTTTTTTACTCCTGAAAATTTTTTCAGCGTCGAGGAAGCCAAGAACATCTGCGCTTCGCTGGGATACTTGCTTCCCATGAAAGAGAATTTATCCGGCGGCCCGGCTGACATGTACCAGTATTCCGGAGCCGAAGGATGCATTGGTTTCATCGGCGCCATCCCGCGTTGTTTCTGCGACCGCTGCAATCGCTTGCGCCTGACGGCGGCGGGGACTCTGAGGCCGTGTCTGGATTGGGAGGAAGGTTTCGACCTTCGCGCGCCGATGCGCAAAGGCGTATCGGACGAAGAATTGCGGGGGCTGATACGGTTGGCGATTCAAGTGAAACCCAAGGCGCATGCGATGCGATTGGGCCAGGTTGCAATGGACAGGGAGCCCATGTGCTCCCTTGGGGGGTGAAAATGGATTTGACGCATGTGGATGCGCAAGGCAATGCGCAAATGGTGGACGTGAGCGGGAAGGCGGCAACACTGCGGGAGGCGACGGCGCAAGGGGAGTTGCAACTTTCATCGGAGGTAGCGCGTTTGATTCGAGATCGCAAGGCGCCGAAGGGCGATGTCTTTGCCGTGGCGAGGATTGCAGGAATTCAGGCGGCGAAAGAAACTTCCCGCTGGATTCCCCTGTGCCATCCCCTCGCGATTCAAAACGTGGAAATGGAGATGACGTTGGACGCCAACACGGTGCGTATCACGGCAACGGTGAAAGCCATAGATAGGACAGGCGCAGAGATGGAGGCCCTGTGCGCGGTTTCCGCGGCCTGCCTCACCGTCTACGACATGTGCAAGGCCGTGGACAAGGGCATGATCATAGGGCCGATTCGTTTATGCAAAAAGACAGGAGGGAAAAGCGGAACATGGAACCATCCCAAATTGTGAATCGAGCTAGCGATTTTGTGGAGAAGGGGCAAGCTGCAAGGCGCCAGCCGAAGCCCCGACTGAGGCGTATATTTCATACGCCGCAGGGAGCGGGCGAGGCGGGCAACGCCGCAGATTGGCCCTTGTCCACAAAATCGGGAAAAATAGTCGCTGTTTGCACTAGTCCTAGAAAAGGCATGCGCAAAGCCAATGTGGGTCGCGCGCGCGTGGTGGAAGGTTTTGGCCTGGAGGGGGACGCCCATGGGGGTAATTGGCATCGCCAGATCAGCCTTCTTTCTATTGCTTCCATAGACAAGATGCGGGGAAAGGGCTTGGATGTTGGGCCCGGAGATTTTGCGGAAAACATCACGGTGCTGGGACTGGACTTTCTCTCTCTCCCCTTAGGAACCTGTTTTGCTGTGGGGCCTTCCGTAATACTGGAGCTGACGCAAATCGGCAAAAAATGCCATACTGGATGTCTCATCATGCAGTCCGTAGGCGATTGCGTCATGCCCAAAGAGGGGATTTTTTCCCGCGTTGTGCGGGGTGGAGAAATTCAGGTGGGTGATGCCGTGCTTGTCTTGGAGAAGGGGTCTTATGCCGGTCGAGAAGCGCAAGCAGTTTAGAGCGGCCATTCTTACGGCCAGCGACAGGGCCTTTGCCGGTGTTTACGTGGACAAGAGCGGACCTACATTGCGCAGGATTTTACAGGCGGCTGGGTACGAGATTGCTGGGGAGGCCGTGGCGCCGGACGAGGTCGCGGAGATTTCTTCGAGCCTTGTGCATTTTGCCGACGCGCAAAATGCGGATTTGATTGTCACCACGGGCGGCACGGGACTGGGGCCGCGCGATGTGACTCCGGAGGCGACGGTCGCGGTATGTGATCGCCTGGTGCCTGGATTATCCGAATGGCTACGCGCGGAATCGTGCAAAAAAAAACCCCTGGCCTGTCTTTCCCGCGCCGTTTGCGGGATACGCGGACGAACGCTCATCGTAAACCTGCCCGGCCATCCCCAAGCTGTTGAAGAGTGCATGGGATTCCTTTTGCGCGTGTTGCCGCATGCGCTGGCGATGATAGAAGGAAAGGGCCATGAGTCAGCCTAGGTTTTTGCGGCAGGGCAGCGCGGCGCAAGGAAAACCCGTGCTCGTGCATTTTCTCGGCGCTTCCGGCTCCGGCAAGACAACTTTGATCGTGAAGCTTTTGCGCGTGTTGACCCGCAGGGGGCTGCGCGTGGGCGCCATCAAGCACACGCATCACGCTTTTGAAATGGATCGGCCCGGAAAGGACTCGTATCGTTTCACCGCGGCGGGAGCGGCGGTCGTGGCAATCGCTTCCGCGCGCAAGGCGGCCATCCTTTGGAATAAAGGCGATATCCCCGAGGCGTCGCAACTCGCGGGGAGCATGCGAGGTGTGGACATGGTTTTGGTGGAGGGTTTTCGGAAAACCAGCCAATGGCAATTTCATGTGGAGGGTGGCAAACGGCCCAAACGCTTGGGGCGGCCGTTGGGCCATGGGCGCGGCTATTTGGGCACGATAGGCAGAGAGGGAAATTTTCACATCTCCGACGTGAAAGCCATCGCGGATTTTCTTGTGAAAAAATTTGCGCTAGCGAACATTGAGAGCAGGGACACGACTGTTTTGGTCGTGTCCCCCAGCCCTCAAACCGCAAAAAGGACCCCCGCCCCGACCCGAGCCGAACGATGAACGGACTACTGCTGGCGGGGGGACAAAGCTTACGTATGGGCCAGGACAAGCGTTTTCTACCGTTCGCCGGCGTGCCCATGCTGCTGTACGTGGCGAAGAAAATGAAAAAGTTTTGCCGCGCCGTCTCGGTGATCGTCGAAGATAAAGAGAAATTTGCGTGGCTGGAAAAGGAAGCAGGGGTGCGGGTGCTGCAGGACATCTTTCCCAGCACCAAGGCCTTGGGGGCCATCTACACAGGCCTAGTGCATAGCCGCAGCACATGGAATTTCGTGCAGGCCTGCGACACGCCTTTTGTCCCGGAGCGCGCGATGCGTTTCCTGCGATCTTTCGCGCGAGGCTGCGACTGGGTGATTCCTCAATACGCCGGAAGGCTGCATCCTTTATGTTCTTGGATTTCTCGCCGAGCATTGCCGGCAGTGCAGGAGGCCTTGCAGGCCAAGGATCTTCGCGTGCTCAATCTCATGGAAAAAATTCCCACCCGTGTTATTACCGAAGTGGAATTGCGGAAGTGCCGCGCGCCGGAGCAAATGTTTTGGAACATCAACACGCCCACCGACTACGCTTTGGCGTTCGCCAGTATAGGAGACCACCATGCTTTGCGCGCATGAGGCGCTGAAACTGATTTTGGAGAACACGCGCGAAAAAGAACCCGCGCAGATTCCTCTGGAGGAAGCGCATGGCCTGGTTCTGAGCGGGAGCGTCGAGGCCAAAGTGGATTTGCCGGGGTTCGACAATTCCGCCATGGATGGTTTTGCCGTTCGCGCCGCGGATATATCCGCGGCTTCGCAAGGCAAGCCGGTATCTCTGGCGATACTGGGCGACATTCCCGCCGGAAGCGTTTTCTCCAAGGAAATCAAGGCCGGCGAATGCGCACAGATCATGACCGGCGCGCCGATTCCAATG
>CAZOWS010000283.1:0-12936 GCA_964583365.1 uncultured Actinomycetota bacterium | reverse complement strand
CCGGCGTCGCAATGGACAAATGCATACCCATTTTTGCGGCTCCAAAAAGCCACGAAGTCGCCATGTTGTTACTCGCATCGCCAATATAGGCAATTTTAATGTCCTTTAATTTTTTTCGCTTTTCCGCGATCGTGAACATATCGCTCAAGACTTGGCACGGGTGCGACCAATCGCTCAGTCCATTGATAACAGGGATGCTCGCGTAGCGCGCGAAGTCTTCTAGTTCTTTGTGCTCGAACGTGCGAATGACCATACCATCCACGTAGCGTGACAGCACGCGCGCGGTGTCCCCGAGCGTCTCTCCGCGATTGAGCTGGACGTCGTCGGGATTCAAGAAAATGGAATGGCCACCCAACTGTGTCATCGCGACCTCGAACGACACGCGCGTGCGCGTGGAGGATTTTTTAAACAACATACCGAGCGTTTTACCCGTCAAATCTTTTGTGATTTTCTTTTGCTTCAGTATCTTGGCCAAAGCCAATATCTCGCTGATCTCGGCCGGCGAGAGATCTTTTATGGACAACAAATCTTTATTTTTCAGCATGACTGGTCAACGCCTCCTCGAAAAGAACAATCCCTTTGTCTATTTCCTCTTTCGTCACGCGCATGGAAGGCATGAAACGCAATACATTGCCGGACGTGCAATTGATCAAAAGACCTTTGTCCATCGCGCTTTTAACAATACTGCTGCCGTCCTCGCTATACAGTTCGACGCCAAGCATCAGACCCAGGCCACGTATTTCGCGAATCATGGAATATTTTTTCTGTAGCGCGAGCAACTTGCTGGCAAGCAATTGTCCCATACGCTTTGCTCTCAGAAGCAATTTTTCCTTCACGACGGTCTCGAACGCAGCAATTGCAGCTGCACAGGCCAGTGGATTGCCGCCGAAGGTAGAGGCATGATTGCCAGGCACAAGAACACCCTCGAGCTTTGCATCGGCAACCATCGCGCCGATTGCGACTCCACCCCCCAGCGCCTTGGCCAAAGTCATCACGTCAGGCTTGATGCCGTAATGCTGATACGCAAAAAATTTTCCCGTGCGCCCCATGCCTGTTTGCACTTCGTCCAGCATGAGAAGAATACCCTTTTCATCGCAGAGAGCCCGCACCGCTTGAAAAAATTCCGCGCCCGCAACGCGAATCCCGCCTTCGCCCTGTATCGGCTCCAATAAAATTGCCGCCGTGCGTTCGTTGACGGCAGCGCGCAACGCCTGAATGTCTCCAAACGGGACATAGTTAAATCCGGCCGGCAACGGCGCAAACCCCTGATGATATTTTTCCTGCCCTGTCGCTGTCAGAGCGCCCAAGGTCCTGCCGTGAAAAGAATGAAAGGCGGACACGATTTCAAATCGTCCGCGCGTCGAGCCCCATTTGCGTGCGAGCTTGATTGCGGCCTCGTTAGCCTCAGCTCCGCTATTGCAAAAAAAAGATTTCCCCGAAAAAGACTTTTGCGCTATCCATTGCGCGAGCTCGCCCTGGCGGGGATTGTAATAATTGTTGGGCATATGCACGAGCAGCTTGGCCTGCGCGGCGACTGCGCGCGCAACACGCTCAGGACAATGGCCTAGCGCGTTGACTCCCCAGCCAGGAAAAAAATCTAAATATTTTTTCCCTTCGGCGTCCCAGACCCACGACCCCTTCCCGCGCACGATGGCCATGGGATTTTTCTTGTACGTGCCCAGCACGTACTTATCATAGAGCGATTTGATCTTGGCGGAGGTCATTGTATTACAGGGCATCCTGTTATTATCTATCATCGTCGATTGTAGTGTCATCCTGAGCGAAGCGAAGGATCTACTAAGGACCAAACGAGATCCTTCGCTTCGCTCAGGATGACAGCGTCAGCGAACGATTTCCGTTCCAATACCTGTATCCGTAAATATTTCCAGCAGCAACGAATGCAAAATGCCCGCGTCGATGATGTGCGTCTTGGCTACACCGGATTCCAGCGCTCGGAGGCAAGATCGCACTTTGGGTATCATCCCGCCTTCGATCACGCCATTCTTAATGAGTTTCTCTACATCTCGGAATGGCAAACTTGAAATGAGCGTGCTCTCGTCCTTTGAGTTTTTCATGATACCGCGCACGTCCGTCATCATGATCAGCTTCTCCGCGCGCAGTGTCGCTGCAATTTCCCCGGCCACCATATCCGCGTTGATATTATAAATTTCACCGTCTTCGCCTATGCCCACAGGCGCGATTACCGGGATGCCATGATTGTAGGCCGTCTCCTTGATGTACTCGGAACGAATTGCGGTTACACTTCCCACAAAACCCAAATCCACTTTTTTTCCGTCCACTTTACCAAAATGTTTTTTCGCGCTGATGAGGCCATTGGCCCTACCCAAAAGCCCTTTGGCCTTGCCGCCAAATTTAAAAATCGTGACCACGATTTGCGCGTTGATTGCGCTTAAGACTTCGTCCACGATGTCCATGGTTTGCTTGTCGGTGACACGCATGCCATGAATAAAATTGGGATTAGCGCCCACCTCTTTCATGCGCGTGCTGATTGCGTTGCCCCCACCGTGCACGACGACAGGGCGC
This sequence comes from uncultured Actinomycetota bacterium, assembly GCA_964583365.1. GTDB lineage: Bacteria > Auribacterota > Ancaeobacteria > Ancaeobacterales > CAZGMX01 > CAZOWS01. Next base: position 10,392 of record CAZOWS010000283.1, on the reverse strand, counting down.
ATTCCCACGGCCTCCAAAAATACGAGATCCCGTAGCACGCTTTCCTCGTACTCGTTGTTGACCATCGCGCTCCCGCCGTACTTGACCACGACAAATTTTTCGTCGAAGGCTTGAATGTACGGCAACGCTTCGATCAACACGGCCGCTTTTTCGATTGCTTTATCCATAAATTCCTCTGTCACGCTCTGTCATCCTGAGGGCGTAGCCCGAAGGATCTCGTTTGGTTCTCAGTAGATCCTTCGCTTCGCTCAGGATGACAATTTACACGTTGATATCCACGTACTGATTGGACAAATCGCAGCTCCACATCTTGAAGCTTCGCTTACCCATTTTTAAATTAATCAGAATATGAATATTCTTACTCTTCACGGCGCGTATCAATGCCTTCATGTGTGCCTTGCCGGGCGCTCCGTTGTGCGTTGCATTTTTGCCGTTCATGAAAATATCCACGCGCTCGTCGTCCAGCCTGGCTCCGCTGGCGCCCAAAGCAGCCATGATTCTCCCCCAATTGGGGTTTTCGCCGTACATCGCGGTTTTAAATAAGGCCGAATTAGCCACGGCCCGCGCGACTTTTTGGGCGTCCTTGACACGCGACGCATTGATCACCTCGATCTCGATCAATTTCGTGGCGCCTTCTCCGTCTTCCACTATCTTTTTGGCAAGCGTGAGATTAATAAAGTCTAGCGCCTTCTTAAAGTTTCTGTAATCGGCGTCGTAATTGCTGATCAACCGATTGCCAGCCATGCCATTGGCCATAATGATCACGGTGTCGTTGGTGCTCCTGTCGCCATCCACGGAAATACGATTGTACGTTTTTTCCGTGGAGGACTTGAGCGCGGTCTTCAACCACTTCGCGTCAATGTTGGCATCCGTGGTGATGAAGCAAAGCATCGTCGCCATGTCGGGATGAATCATGCCCGAACCCTTGCACATCGCACCGATTTTTACGGTCACGCCGCCGAGTTGCGTAGACACGGCCATCTGTTTGATTTTCGTGTCCGTGGTGAGAATTGCCTCAGCAGCCGCGTGAAAACCTCGTACGCTGAGCTTCTTGGAAATATTGCGAATCCCGTCCACGACGGCCTTTTCCGGCAATTGCCTTCCAATAATACCCGTGGAGCAAACGGCCACTTCCGATGGATTAGCGATTTTTAAACACTCGGCCGTAACCTGAGACATCTTCTCCGCCATGGCCATGCCCTGTCGGCCTGTGCAACAATTTGCGTTGCCGCTGTTGGCGATGATAGCGTGCAGGCATCGTCCTTTCAAATGACGTTTGGAAACCTTCACGGGTGCAGCTTGAACTTTATTGGTGGTAAAAACCGCAGCCGCATTGGCCAGCTTCGGCGAATAGATCAGCGCGAGATCCTTCTTACGGCGATACTTCACCCCGCAATAAATGCCCGCGGCCAGAAATCCCTTGGGAGCCGTCACACCACCTTGAATTACTTTCACAGCAATCCCTCCGTTTCCGTGAAACCTTCCATGATATTCATGTTCTGCACGGCCTGCCCCGCGGCGCCTTTGAGTAAATTATCAATCGCCGTAATCACGATAGCCGTCTTTGATCTCTCGTCCACTTTTACGCCAATGTCGCAAAAGTTTTGCCCCTGCACGAATTTCAGCTCGGGCAATCTACCCTCGGGATAGACGCGTACGAACGGCTCGTCCTTATAGGCCTTGGCAAGCACCCCAAGCAAGTCGGCGCTTGTCGCCTTCTTTTTTAATTTCAAATAGATCGTGGAAAATATGCCCCTCGTGACCGGCAGCAGATGTGCCGTAAAAACCACCCGCACGGATTTTCCAGCCACGGCCCCGAGCTCTTGCTCGATTTCCGGCGTGTGCTGATGCAGAGCTACTTTGTATGCCTTGAACGATTCATTGACCTCGGAAAAATGCAAATCCTGATTCGGCGTTCTACCCGCACCCGACACGCCCGACTTGGAATCTGCGATAATGCCATCCATCTCCACGATGCCTTCCTTCAATAGAGGACGCACACCCAAAATCACGCTGGTAGGATAACATCCGGGATTTGCCACAAGCTGCGCCTTCTTGATTTTGTCCCTGTAAACCTCAGGCAATCCATACACGGAATCCCGGAGCAAGGCCGCGCCCGCATGCTCCCAGCCATACCATTCTTTGTAGAGCTCTGCGTCTTTCAGCCTGAAGTCCGCCGACAAATCCACGACCTTGAGTCTGCGCTTCACGAGCTCGCCGGCCAACTTGATCGCTGCCTGATGAGGCAAAGCCAAAAACACGAGGGAAGCTTTGTCGCTGATCGCTGCTGCATCCAAAGGGATGAATTGCTGCTTCACCAATCCTCGGAAAAAGGGAAATTGCTCGCCCACCTGCAAACCCGCCGAGGACGATGAACACAATGCTGCGATCTCGGCGCTCGGATGTCTCAGGAGTATCTTCATCAGCTCCTGCCCCGCGTAGCCTGTGGCCCCGCAAATTGCAACTTTTATTTTTTTTGTCATGGCCCCGCTAGAAAAAGAAAAAGCAGAGGGTTCTCCCCTGCTTTTGAAACACGAACATCAGCAAATAAAATGTGAATTGTTCAACGTTTGGAGTATTGGAATCGCTTCCTCGCGCCCTTTTGCCCGTATTTCTTTCGCTCCTTGGAGCGCGGGTCGCGCCGCAAAAACAGATTCTTTTTGAGCACGGACCTCATCGCGATGTCCACCTTGAGCAGCGCGCGGGCAATGCCCATGCGCAGCGCTCCGGCCTGGCCGGCATTGCCTCCGCCTGCCACCGTAGCAATGACATCAAACTTGGAGCCCGTGCTAGTCGCCTCCAAAGGCTGCGCGATAATCTTTTTTAGCGTGGCCCTAGGAAAAAAGGAATCCAGAGATCTGCCGTTGATAACAAAGCGTCCGGAACCCTCCACCAAACGCACGCGCGCGCACGACGTCTTGCGACGGCCCGTGGCTTGATAACCTATGGTCTTTATCGGCATCTAGATTTCCTTTTATGTTTTTTTTCCGGGCATGATCAGCGGCTTGGGATTCTGCGCCACGTGGGGATGTTCCAGTCCGGGGTAAATTTTTAATTTCGTGAGCAACTTGTCTGAAAGTTTATTGTCTGGCATCATGCGCTTTACCGCCAAAAAGACAATTTTTTCGGGACTCTTTTCCATCAGTCTCTCAAAACTTGTGTGGCGAAGTCCACCCGCATAACCGGTAAAATGTTGATATTCTTTCTGTTCTTTTTTTGCACCGGTCAGCACAACGTTCTTGGCATTGACGACGACGATAAAATCCCCCACGTCTTCATGTGCTGCATACGTCGGCTTATGCTTGCCACGCAGCATCATGGATACGCGTGTCGCGAGCCTACCCAGCGGCGCTGTGGATGCATCCACAACATGCCAGTCTCTGGTAATTTCATTAGGTTTTGGTGTATAGGTCTTGGTATTCATAGTTTCCTCTTAAACACTGTCACAAAAAGCGTAAAGGCAAATGCCGTAAAAAAGAAAGTATAGCATTAAGTGCCAGGGGTATGTCAAATATTTTTATAGGCTAGACCAGAGAACGGCGCTTGTGGGCGAAGAATCAAGATCCTGCTCCATCGGTACAGCAGGCAAACTATTTTGTGTTACTGCATCGAATCTCTGCATAAAACGCTGCCACATTTGTTTGTCTTGATCCATCCCTATAAAGTCTTGCATGTTGGCATAGAGAATTTTTTGCACTCGAATTCTTGCGTCCATGCTCAATTGAATTCCTGTCCTTTTGAGCAATGTATGCAACGTATCGGGATCGTCTTGCGCCATCGATAAAAACACATTCTTCAACGTACGCTCCGAGAGGGAAAGGAGCAATTGATCTAAATCCTCTCTTGGGAGATTTTCGATCTTAAACCACTTGCATACAATCGCGCTAGCTGTAGGTGGCGAAAGCGATTCCACTTCGGTCACGAGCTGACCTATTTTTTGCCGGAGATTGCTAATAGTATTTAGCCTTTTATTAAGATCCCGCAAAGATGATTCCGGTAAGGGCCCTTTGCCATCCTGTGCGGCAATGCGCGGAATTCTTCTCTTTTCTTGGACAAGGGATTTGAATCTCTGAACAACGCCTTCTGGCAAAATAATTTTGCCATGATCTAGAATATAACTTTCGTCGTAGGATTCTTCCCCGAAGACAGCTCGTATCTGCTGCCCTAGTTTAATCGCTAAGAGATGCAGCGTATAAGGGCTTGTACCTTTCTTTCTCTGGCGCAAAACATCGGGATCCCTTTGCTGCTGCTTGTAGCGAGCATGATCCGTCATCAGGAATGGGCCTGCGTTGGGTTTGAACTCTTTTTTTAATTCTTTTGGGAATCCTGTAGTAGCAAGTTGGACTTTCAGATCTGTAAAATGCTGGTCGAGTTCGTCGAGAATCGACTGAACAAAATCAGCAAGCGGGGCCAACTCCGCGCCGCTGCCAGCCGGTGCATCCACCGTGAAAGCCTTGAGCACGGATTCATGGATAGGCAAAGCCTTTTGAAGGTCATCGGAAGAAAAATCCGCAGGATTTTTCAGCGCATCGTGTAGCATTCGAATCTTCGCCATATTGACTTCGATTTCTTTCATCCATGGTTCTATTCTCTTGGCCTCCGTGTGATCTTTCATCATATGCGCGGCACTCTCAATATTTCTAAGCACCTGTCGCATCGGCTTCCGAATAAAAATAATTGCGAGATGTGCCAACATGCCGACATGCATGACTTGTCCAACATCGCTATCCCATAGCGAAGGATGAATACTCGAGAAAAAAGTGATTTGCTGATCGTCCCAACCACTTTCCATCACTCCTGTCGTCCGTCGAAGTATTGCACAGAATAAACTTGGGTTGAATAAGAGTCGAATTGTCCGCTCATCTTGTATCCGCTTATTTGCATTTGCAGATTGCGACCTATAAAAATCTTGCCTATGTTTTGCAACAACAGATACGGCTTCAGAAAAGAAGGCTTCGTCCACAACGGGGTGTTTTTGTGCATATCGCAACAACTCAGACAACGGGTGACGCCCCCAATACGTAATCGCCTCGTTTAGATCTTGGCTATTGACCATCTTTACGCGGCGATGTGTTTCAAGAACAATCTGAGTCAACGTATAGATTTCGTGCAATAGCCTCGCGTATTCCCCATCTTCTGCTTGAAGAGAAGTTTGCACGGAAGGGTCTTCGGCAAGGAACTGAAGGATATCTCGGTAATCATCCTGACTATCGCTAACGTTGGATTCAGGAGAAAAATCTTTGACTAGAAAACCAGTAAGTTCCGATTCCCTAGCCGTATTAACTGGAATCAAAAGCCTAAAGGGCATCGCGTGACCTTCTTTATCCTGGTAGAGTTCAAAATCTTTTGCCCTTGTGTTCGCGCGTACCCGAAGGGTGCGATCTTCAAAAAATACCTGCGCGGCCTCCACAAATTCATCCAACAGTTTATTGCGCTCGTAGAGCGCGAGCGCTAACTCCGGCGAAAACAAAAGCCGGCTCGCCTTCTCCATTGTTGCCACGGCCTTCATCTTCTCCATGGTTTTGGCAGAATGCGCGGGGGCGAGCGTGGCTCTCTTAGCTTCGAGTGGCTGGCAAAAAACTGCTGTAGACATGGTTTGACTAAGAAGCAAACATCCGGTGATCACTCTCGCGCAGAACATAGACTACGCCGCCATACCGACAGGTGGTGTGCCAGGCACATCGGGTTCGGGAGCAGGGTTCGGGATGGGTTTTTCACCGCGCAGAATCGAGTAGATGAGTTCCTGCTGCGCAGTGTCTTTTAAGTTCAACACCTGCGCGAACAAGCGCCCTTCCGGGTCTGACTTGAAAATTTCTAGCAATCCTGCCCGCACGGCGTCCTCTGGAATCGACTCCAATATCTCTTGAAAGTCATCTTCTGAAAGGCGCTCCAGTCTAAGCCACCCCGCGACAATCCTATGCGCGACACCTGGCTTATGGGCATGATGTCTTGCGACCAATGCACGGAGCTCTTTTCTTTGTGCGCGCAACACTCTACCCTCTTCAAAAGCCTCTTGCATCTTGTTCAATGCCGCAGCATCCACTTTTGTGCCCCCACAAATAGAGGATGCCTTTTCGCTCTCTGCTTCCATCGCGATCAGCGCCTCGTGATATGCTGTCAATGCCTTGGCTGCGGCAGCTGGATGCATAGTGCGCAGCGCGCCGTCCCACATTTCTGTGGGCAAATGACGTAACAAACATACGAGATCTTCCAGTCGATGTCCATCCGAGTCCGTTATCTCTTTTTTTCCAATAAAAGACATGCGCATTGCAGCACCGGGCCCGAGCTGCAAAAGTATATTCATGAGCAAGGCACACGCACTTAGATGATCGATGCGATCGTATCGCGCCAAGATCTTCGCGGCCCGCGGCAGCATCCAGCGTTTCATGCGATCCGCACCCTGCACGCGGGCCTTATTCCATAAACGATGCCATTGCCCCTGCACATCTTTCCACCCCACAAGGGCGTTGACCCAGGCCATGCGCGTCTGCGTCTCTTGGCAAGCGTCCAAAATATAGGCAATACCTTGATAACCCATATTTTCACGCATGATGCCTTGTTCGTCTTTTCGTTCTTCCAGCGAGAATGCGGCAAATTCCGCGGCGCGGTCAGCGTCTCCTTGTATGATAGCCTCGTAGGTACGTGTGACACGCTTGTAATCTTTGATGAGAAATTCGCGCATCATCTCGGGGTAAACATCGTAGTGCATGAACGGGCCCAAATCCTCTATGGGTAAATGCCTGAGCATGGCCAGCAGATTCTCGCGATCAAGGAATCTCTCCGCAACCAAGCCCCGCAGGATTTGCTCGTAGGCAGCGGAAACAAGCACCGCAGCCCCAGTCCTGCCTTTGGGAGTGGCAAGAGCGTATAAAAATTTTCCCGTCTCATGATGTCGAAGCGCATCGTGATATTTTGCGGCGGCTATCACGGGGTCCATTACGGCCTTGGTGACAATTCCTACCAGTTCTTGCCGCTCGGGCAGAAAACTATTTGCATCGTAGCCATTTTGTACCAGCAGGCGACCCATTCGATCATCCAGCCACTTGCTCACGGCCACGCGATAGCTGACCGCGTATTGCAACGCCTCCGCCTGCTTTGCGTCCAATTTGAGTCGTCGTGCCAAGCCTGCCATCCATTGCGAGCATTGGGCAGTTTTTTCAGGGCCCGAGAATCCAGGCGAGTGCCGCAATTTCTCGATGAGCTTATCAAAGGCAAGCAGCATCTTCCGGTCTTGAGCCGGCACATTAGCCTCTCCGCCCAAACGCTCAACCATGATCCTGCGCGAAAGATAAGCCCATAGCCACGGGGATTGGCGGAGATTATTCAGCCCATGTGCAAAAAAGTAGTCGCATTGAAAACGCGAGGGATTTTTCATGAGTTCTTCCTTTTGCGCCGGTGTAATTACTAGATCCGCCGCGGGTGGTACGTACTTCATCCAATACGATTTAAGGTACCTCCCAAGGCTTCTAATTCTGGTCGCCCCCGTCTCCTTGGAACGCGACTTGGCATAAATTTGCTTTAATACGGTAAGTCCCTCCCTCTGCCCCAATGCATCCAAAATACCATCGTAGATAGAACAGCAGACAATATCGCGCATATTGTCGAGGTCTTGCAACTCTTCCAATTGGGTAAAAAACGCATCGGTCAGCAGTTTGCCCAACTCATCGCCCACTTGGTCCCCAATTTTTGACAACAGTTGATCATGCAAGAGAGAATCTTCAAGGCCATCCAACTCGGGGTATCGCTCGTAGATTGATTTTATTTTGACCATCATCCGCACAAGGTATTGGACCGGATTGTTTTCAACCTCCACAGGATCCTTCCCCGCGATGACAAGATGACCTGCGTCAATAAAGCGCATGGACTTGTCGGGCATGACCTTCAAATTCCACAGATTGATATCTAAGTCGGTGTGGTTCCTTCCTTCCCTATCCCACGCGATCCAGCATGTTTTCGAATACTCGCGGACCGCCCGCTTGACAAGTCTCATCCATGCTTCCAGGCTTTGGCCTTGTGGTCTCACTAGATAGCTATGGGATAAATCAGGATCCAAGGATCGTCCCTTGACGTATTCTTCATCCCAAATAACATGATCCGCATATTCCCAGTCTCCAGCAATTCTTTCGTAGATGGGATGCGATAGGAGACATAGACGATTTATCTCATCACGCACACGCGAAAATCCCATCCCGCTAAGCTTTTTCGCATTCTCCACGCATTCAGATTTCGGCTGAAGAATAAAATTTCTCGCTATATCGTACTCGTCCCCATCTTTCGTGCGGAGATGCAAGTGATACACGAATTTATAATCGCCTCTGCCTTCATATTCCATCGTCAGAAGGTCTTCGGGAGATCCTTCCACAATCTTTCCATACAATAAAAAGATGGACTCGCGCAGCACATTTGTATCTTGATTCATGCGCATGCTCTCCACAGCTAACTTGGCTAGTTCTTCATCCCCCTCTTTCTCGTGCAGATCGCCCACTTCTTCATCATCAGCCTGCGTGAATAGTGGATCACCTTTTTTCGGTTTATAGACAAGCTTGCCGCTCCAACCTTCTGCACCCAGCATTTCCTTGAGATTATCGCGATGCAATACAAGCATCTTCTCGGCGAGTTCCACAAGCATCTTCGCCCGCTGAAATTGTGCCTTGTCCTTCAACCATGGCCTTTTGGTTTTTGGATTAAGACATGCACGCATGCTCTGTTGGCCCACTAACAACCAACTTACGAGTTCGGATCGAATATCCAGATATAGCTCCCGACTCTCCACCGAGGCATGTCCAAGAAGATTCAGCAACCCGAAAAGATATTTTAGACTCTTGATTCCCAATACCCGCGGATATCCCCTGCTTCGCAGATATCGGCTATGCGGCACGAGAGCTTCTCTTAAGAACGGCGCATTGGTAACGCTCACCGGATAGATATCTCCCCCTACTTCCAAAATAGTGCGGGCCATGGCCTCGCGCAGCGTGATGCTGTAATCGGGAAATCCCAGCAAATCTTCCAGGCGCTTGAGCACCTTTTGCCCACCGAGCTTGGCGATGCGCGGCAAATCCTCCTTCAATATTTTCTTTTCCACTTCTGCATCAATAATTCCATCCACCTTATAGACCTTTACGACGAAGCGCTCGAACAACCGATTGAGCGCTTCGTCATAGGCTGCAAGGGGCTCCAACAATGCCTTATCCAGCTCGGCCATGGTAGCGGCTAGGAATCGCTTACTCTTTATCGCGGCGCGTAGTTTTCTTGCTACGCCACGATAATCGTGAGAATGAATGGCTTTCTCCATATCCCAATTCTCACCCAAAATCCTCTTGATCTGATACTGCATCTCGGAAAGATGCCGACTGTATTTAGCATTGCCTTCGGGATGCGTGGCCATTCTCAGGCATTGGCCAAAAAGTTTCGCCACACCTTCTTCGTCGCCTATCTCGTGCAAGAATGCCTCCACGCCCTTATCCTGGGGGTATTTTGCGGCAATGAAACCCAATAAGAATTTCTTGTAAGATTCGCTCAGGAAACCCTCTTGCGACAATGCATCCAGTGCCACAACGATCGCATTACGTTCCTCCACATTTACCTGGCTAAAGAACAGTAAATCAGAGGCAAGCACAGCCGCTTCTTCTAGAATGGGATCTGTCTCGCGCGACGGATCGTTTTCGCGCAATAAAGCATGATGCAATTCATGATTGAATAACAATTTCAAAAACGCTTGCAGATCGACGCGCGCGCCGATTTGCAGCAAGGCCTTATCCACAACGATTTCGTATTGCCCTATTCTCTTGTTGAGCCGGACGAGCGAATGCGCGCTGTCCACCACCGTGAATTTAATTTCATGGGTTAGCGTACGATAGCCCGGGTCCTGCTGATGAAAGGCCTTCATCACCTCATGCAGCTGGGCCTGTATGGACGGCGTGACCACGTTGTTGGGGTCCTGCAAGGCAATCCACTTGCCGTCAGAGCCAAATTTGCCATGTGCAAGCCGCTTGCCATCGGACGTGGTTTTACCCTTTCTGTAAATGGGAATGGCGGAGGGAAATGGATCGACGCGCGCGTCATCCGGGGACGTCTGTGTAGAAACCATCGTAGCCGCGGCTATGAAATCATCTTTGGTTTGTGAATCTCTAAGACTGGAATTGGGTGCAAGAGAATCGGCTTGAAGCGCTTGACCAGGGCAAAAAAAGAGGTCTACGCTCAGCACAATGGCTACAATTTTATGGATGAGCCGTCGCAAGCTATAAGGCATCCTTATCATGCCGCCATCTCGACAAGGGCTTTCCCTCGCGGCGCTGGGTTTCCGGGACCATGCGCTTGCACTGCCTTAAGGTAAATTGTGATGTCATCTTTTATTTGCTCCATCGTGATGGTTCCTTTGATAAGTTCCATGGC
>CAZOWS010000282.1:0-4744 GCA_964583365.1 uncultured Actinomycetota bacterium | reverse complement strand
AATCTATTCTTGATGCTATTGCAATTGTTCGGGCGGAGGCGGTAAAGCGCTTGACGCCCCTATTTTACCATGGTAATATGACTATAGTTAAATAGGGTTACGGGAGGCCGCACATGAAGATTGGAGCCGGGGAATTCAAAGCCAAGTGCCTGAAGTTGATGATACAGGTGCAAACCTTTCATGAAGAGATCATCATCACGAAGTTCGGGAAACCTGTCGCTAAGCTTGTTCCAGTGGAAGATCTACCACGAAAACCGCTCTTTGGGCTGCTGAAGGAACAGGCAACGATCCAAGCCGATATCGTAAAGCCTACCGGGGAGAGCTGGTCGGCCGATGCCTAAGCCTTCCGAAAGGATATTCCTTCTGGATACCCATGTTTGGGTGTGGCTGCTCAACGGCGAGGACGCCTTAAAATCCTCCAAGGCATTGCCCTTGATCGAGCGGGCCGTGCGGCATGCGGGCATACGGGTATCGGCGATTTCTGTTTGGGAAGTCGCGATGCTTGAAGCTAAGGGGCGAATTCATTTTCCCATCAATTGCCTCGACTGGGTGCAAAAGGCGCTGGCTGCTCCGGGGACATCCATGGTGCCACTGAGTCCTGAAATTGCAGTGGAAAGCACCCGTCTCCCCGGATATTTTCATGGGGATCCCGCAGATAGAATACTTATCGCCACCGCCAGGAAATGCAAGGCCACGCTTATCACACAGGACAAAAATATCCTCGCCTACGGCGGAAAAAACTTTGTGGAGTTGCTTGCTGTCTGAAACTGATCAAATGTTTTTAAGCGAGGCGAGAAGCTCTGCAACTTTGGCGGGAAACGATTTGGCTACTACGTATACACCAACCGCAATGGCCTTGTCGTACGCGTGGGAGGTATTATTTCGTGCGTCCATGGCTTGAAACCAATCCTCTGCGCTGTTTATCCATCCCATCTTGAAGGCATATCTAATCACATCTCGAGGACTGTTGTATTCAGATCCCATGTACTTAGCAGCCGTCCTCCCCGCTTTCCACGCAAGTTCAAACGTGTATTCGAAACGCTGAATGATTGCGTCCCGCATATAGTCCGTCAATTCTTCCTGAAGAGAATCGGACAATGTTTTTACCGCTTTGTCCAACAGCGTTATGCTAATTTCAAGTTTGTTTTTGGCTGATTCCATAGTTTGATCCTCTTTAAAGCAATATTCTTAAACTCCGGAGACACCATTGAAAAATCCACAAAATCTATGAAAACTGGAATGGGCAAATCATCCAATTCATTCTTTATCTTGGATATTGTCCCGAAAGGAATTTGCTGCCCAGAGTAAAGCCCAATATCGTAATCCGATGCACGCTTAGCCGTCCCATCCGCACGCGAGCCAAATAAAAACACGTACGTTCCATCGACGTCCACGTGCTTTGAAACCACCATTTTAATAAGACTCTCTATTTGTTCCGTGTTCATTGCTTCCTCTTGAATGTCGGCTATCTTATCATAATTCCTGAAACTCGCTCTGCTATCACCCGCAACCGCTGCGCGCGTATTTAGAGATTCGCCGAAATGAATTCTTCGCTTGAAAGTTCCAGGCTGCGCGATATGGACGCAATATGCGGATTTTCCATCAATGCTTGCATGATTTGGCAACCTTGCAGGTTGATATGGCACGTCTTCTCCAGCGTGGAGCCTTGCCATCGCGTAAACAAAGGATCCAGCTTCACCTCCACGTTTCCTGCCGCATCGATCAGCGCGTGAATATCAAACAACGGGGAAAAGAGTCCGACCAACATCAGCGTCAAATTATCTATGCCGGAAATACCCGTGGTCCCCAATATCGTGAGCGCGCTCAAGTCCTTTGCGGTCCAAATCACAGGCTTTGTCCTTTTATACGAGGGCGCACCCGCGTGAATGTTGAGAAGAGCGTTGTTGATTAGCGATTCCATTTTCTCCATTTGCTCCCTTTTCAGATACGTCTGCCATCCCATCGGAATGCGTTTTATCAGCGCCGTAGTGCGAGGAAAGTCTATTGTTTGAGCAGGTTTGTAATCAGCATCTCTAAAACGGATCTCCACGGACGGCGTCATCGGAGGCTCTGAAAACACATCCGCAAATTCGCGGATCCATTGCAGCACAGGTTTTGCCCCCGCAGGGCGATGCGCATCCGATTGCCATGCTTGAGCTTTCCTCTCCCAGTCTTGCATCACTTGGGCTGCAGGCATATGGCTCATTTTGAATAGACCCAAAAGAGTATCCCGGAGGGTTTTGGGGTCTTGCGATTCGGACAGCGACTGCAATATCGGTGGATAGGAAGGCGCTACCTCCACAGCCCTTCTGCGCGCGTTGAACTGCGAGGTTATCCACGCATGAGGCCCTTTAAAATCTATATAAAGCTGACGAGGAAAGTCATCGCCCGCAAACATGCCGTCTTTTTTCTTGCGCATAGCCGATGCGGAAAGCGAATATTTTATGATTCTCTCCGCAAGAGGACGGTTGTGAAAGGATTCCCAGGTAACCGCCGCCGGGGTCATCTTACCGTCGGCAAGTGCAAACGGATCTTTCGGCGATCGTGGCTCCAGTTCCAAATCCTCATTGTCGGGATACGGGCTAAGAAATTCGAAACTCGTCAAATGAATGTGAATATGAAAATAATTGTACATCAGTATCCAAATAGCCGTCCGCTGCATATCCAGCGACCATCTGCTCAATTCCTCGGCTTTGTGTTCGTACAAAATGCGGCAGGCCAAAATCGCAGCCAAATCGCCGAGCGCATCGAAGTAATACTTTTTGCCCAGCGCGTGCTGCACGGTGTCTTTGAGTTCATTTTCAGTCCATGTCCCGAGCTGTTGAAATACATCCCAAGAAGGCAGTGGCCTGCCCTCAAGAAAAGCGGGAAACAATTGGGCCGAGACATCCATGAGCATCGCCTGCTCGGCGTAACGCGTGAGCATGTCTTCACGCGCATCGGGCGGGAAATTCGCGAACGCCATGCGCGCCGTCTGCATACGCCGCTTGGCCTCCTCTGCAAAATTTGATGCAAAGCGCATGAACTCATCGTGGGTGATGGATCCAATAGCCGTATTCGGTTTCGGTAAGCGGCGAAGCACGATCAAGGGTTTATCATCGCCGCTATCCAGGAGCTCAAAGCCGGCTTCGCGAAAGTCCTCGCGCGATAGAACCGGAAGCAGGTCCTGAATTTCATGAATATTTATTCCGCCAGGTTTTGTCAATGCGGCCAATTGGCGCAGCGCTTGCAAAAGTAATCCTCTTTCAACTTTTTGAAAATAACCGCTCTTTTCGTCCGCGATCAAACCATCCAGGAAGAGACGGCTAACGACGACATCGTAGGGTTTCTCGAGCATGTGGGACGGGGGGTGCAGCAGATTTCCCTGCATCACGGGAATTCCTCGTTCATGCGCAACTTCCACAAGAGACCGCGACAGTTCAAGACCTTCTGCGTCGATGCCATGCTCTCTTAGTACCCGCACGAGGGATCCCGCATCTGCTCCCACATCCAGAACTCGTTTGTTTCTCAATGGCCCTGCGATACGTTCCAAACGCGCGAATACGTACAATAGAGCATCCGGATCCGCATTTTTTTCGGGTTTGATTTCGTCACCGGACTGTTCTGTTTGGTATCGGCTTTGCGGCGCCAGCGCATACGCAGGGCTGGTGATGAGAAAGAGAAAAAAGAACACAACACATCGCCCTGCTATCGTCATCACGTTCGTAACTCCTCGTGTACTAGGTCATGGTAGGGCACTGTCATCCTGAGCCGCGCGAAGGATCTTGTTAGGCACGCTAGATCCTTCGTCGCGTTGCTCCTCAGGATGACAGTTTCCACCATAGATGTCCCCATCACAAAGCCTCCCCCGTAAGATTGAGCTCTCGGATTTCGCCGGACATGTCTTTAAGAGCCCGCTTGACATAGTCATCGATCGCCTCAACGCCAAACGCATCCGCCAAGGCTGCCATAACTTTCTGCGGCGGCCGGCGGTTATGCTCGATGCATGCTTTCATCTGCTCAAGATCCACGCCAGCCGATGCTGCTACTTCGACCAGCGAGCGTCCCTGATACGCCAACAGCAATTGCAGTGTTGCCTTCCATTGCTCTGAAAGTGTTTCTTTCGCGATATCGGCTAAAATATCGCGGCTGCGTTTGCCGTATAAAATCAAATGAAGAGGAAATTGATAGGTTGCATAGGCTGCGTCCAATGCCCAGGGATCCGGAACAATCGGGTCGGCAATGCCTCGCGCCTGCGCGACCAATTGCAATCGCGACTCGAAATCGGGAGCCTTCAACACGTTTTCTCTCAAATCGTACTCCTGCTGCATTCTCTCGCGAGCGGCTAGCAATTGCTCTTGCGTGGCGGGAGAGACCAATTGTTCTTGTTGATAATCCGCAACCGCTAGTCCGCGCGCATTGGCTTCTTTTGGTTCTATACCCGGATGGCGTTTATAAACATCTTGCGTGTAACGGGGGTAAGCGATTTGGGCAAATAGGCTATCCGCCAGCTCCCATGCAGCATTCTCGTCGCCCTGCTCGAAGCGATAGGCAAGCTGCGTCAACATATCGTAAGGCATATGTAAGTAAGGGATGCTACTGCCTATCCAGCCACGCGATTCTCTTGCGTACGTCATGCCATCGATGGCTGCGATTTCAGCAAACTGGGCATAGAGTTTGTACGGATAATTGCTGTCGCTTATCAATTTCTGCTGCGCCGCGCGGAATACTTTCGCTATGGACGCGGTTTCCTTTTCTATGCGCG
>CAZOWS010000281.1:0-12830 GCA_964583365.1 uncultured Actinomycetota bacterium | reverse complement strand
CTAATTCTGCATTTAGATAACCCATGTGAAATTTTCCAAATTGCATCACCATAGGCGACTCTCCTACAAATTCCCGAAGGCCATCCGCGACTCCAGCAAATACCGGCGCGTTATCAACCATGTCCTTCGTAATACCGACTTTCGCTACCATTTCTTGAGGAATATCCCGTTGCGGATTCACGAGCTTATGAAATTCGCCGATTTTTTGTAGATCGCGATAGCGCACGGCAGTGATTTCGGTGATTCTATTTTTTTGAGCATCTTCGTATCCCGTAGCTTCCACCTTGATCAAGACATACTCCTTGTCGCGCATCGGAGTTTCATTAAACACGGCAGGAATACCACCCTCTGCTTTCAGCATTTGACCATACAGAAATTCCAGCTCGTCTTGATATCCTTCGTCCGAAGCTAGCTCGGAAAGATGCGCCATAAAACGTAGTAGGCCGTTTTGATTTATTTCGGACAACTGTTGCTGCGTCTCCTCGAGGGTTTTTCCTATCGCTCGTCTTTGTTCTTCCCATGTCGGCAAATTGTCGGGCATGACGACGGATGTCCCGAGTGCATTTTCTAGCAGCGTATGTAATTTTTTAGGGAGTTCTTTGGGATATTGTTGGAGCAGTGCAAATTTGCTGGGCGGCGCCAGAGAAAAAGATTCCGGACATTGGGCGAAAATCAAACCCAGAATAACGAAGAAAGAAATGCACCTGCGGCACAGTGCTTCCATAGGCGGAAGAATTATACCGAGTTACAACTATTTTGTCAAGAGGTTGACTTGTAAGCCATTGATTGTAGGCGAGCTATACGCTTTGCCATCGGTGGGTGTGTGGCGAATAAGTCGGCCAAAAAGCCTTCCTTTGATCCGAGCGACAATCCTTGTGGATCGGCAATGCATAGATGCGACATGCCCTGTTTGATCGCTTTGGTGGGAGAAACTGCTCCTTCGACTTTCTCCAACGCTCGCGCGAGAGCCTCGGGATTGCGCGTGAGTTCTGCGCCAGTTGCATCAGCCAAATATTCGCGCTGACGCGAGACAGCCATCGCGAGAATGCGCGCCAATATCGGAGCGAGTATTGCCGCGATAAGCCATATCACGAAAACAATGGCAACTCCTCCGCCGCCATGAGACGAAGAAGACCGGGATTTACCCCCGCGATTCAAGGAAGTGCGCAACGCCCAATTTCCAAGAAGCCCAATCGCGCCCACCAACGCCGCGATCAATGTCATGCATAACGTATCGTAATTACGCACATGGCTCAATTCATGAGCGATCACGCCTTGTAATTCTTCGCGATTCAGCGTGTTCAATAAACCCTGCGTGACTGCTATCGAGGCATGCGCGGGGTTACGGCCCGTCGCGAACGCGTTGGGATCGGCGTCGGGCACAATATAGATCTTGGGCCGCGGGAGACCTGAGGCAATCGTGATCTCGTCCACAATATTGAGCAATTGCTTCTCCTCGGCATTCGCGGGATCTTCGATACGCCGCGCTTGCGTGGAAGCCAACACCATTTTGTCGCCCGCAAAATAACTGACCGTCGTGAAAAGGAGAGACAGAATCATCGCCCCCATCGTGGCCACCGGAAGAAATCCACCTGATTCCGCCTGTTGCCCACCCAGATAAAAATAATCGAAACCAAAACCCATCAGGGCAAAAAACAAAACGAACAAGACAATGATCCAAATTGTCTTGGCCTTGTTCGACCGCTGAGCGTCGTACAGATTCATCCGGACCGTCTTAGAGTTCTACTTTGGGAACTTGCCGCTCGGTCGCATCCGCGACCTCAAAAAGTTCGGATGGCTTGAAGCTGAATCCGTTGGCCACAAGATTGGACGGAAACACCTGCAAGGCCGTGTTGTAGCTGGTTGCGATGTCGTTGAAAAATTGACGCGCGAAACCGATTTTGTTTTCCGTCGAGGTGAGTTCTTCCTGCAATTGCGAGACATTCTGATTGGATTTGATGTCGGGATAGCTCTCCATCAGCGCAAAAAATCCGCCCAAAGCGCCCGACAAAACTTTTTCTTTCTGGGCCGAATCGGCGATGCCGCGCGCGCCGATCGCGCCGTTGCGCGCCTCGATCACTTTCTGCAATGTTTCCTGCTCGAACTTCATCATGCCCTTGACCGTGCTGACCAAATTCGGAATCAAATCGTGACGGCGCTTCAGTTGCACGTCTATTTGCTTCCATCCATTGGTCATTTGATTGCGCAACGTGATAAGTCGATTGTACGCAAAAATAACCCACAAAATAACGATAGCGATAATCCCCAACACGATTGCTGTAATCATAGACGACCTCCGTGTTCTTTTTCTAGTCTTCTGTCATCCTTCGTCGTCCGCCATTGCAGCAGTGGCGGACGACGAAGGATCTAGATTACGAACTAGATCCTTCGCTGCGCTCAGGATGACAGTGCCCAACTCATGATTGCCCCGTTACCTTCAGGACATGAAGCTAAACTGTTTTCGTTATTCCTCCGAAAAATGCAACGACGTGAATGTCCATAGCTCTGTGTCATGATCTTTCCAGGCCTTCGCGGGCAAACCTGCCTTTTCCTCGCATAGTCTATCCAAAAAATCCTCCTTGTTGGGAAGCATCTCTGCCACTTCCGGGAGAAAAAGTCCCTGACGCCTTCCGCGTTTCACGATGACCCCGTGCGTACCCAACACAATAGCATTGGCATTTTTCACGCGCTGAAAATTTTCCAACACGGATATTTCGATTTTGATTTCCTTGGCTTCCGCAGCACTCACGGGCGCGAATCGCGGGTCCTCCGACGCCGCGGCCCTCGCCATTCGGACAAGCGCCTCGTACAACGGCAAACCCTCGCCCGGATTGCCAATGCATCCACGCAAATTCCCATTTTTCTTGAGCGTCACGAATACGCGCTGGAGCCTAAAAAATTCGGGGTCCCGCAAATCCACCTGCAGCGACTTGCGATTGGCCGCATAGTTTTCTATCACGTTGCGGGCCAGCCTCAGCATTTGTTTGCGGCCTTCGGCAGAGCGGAAAAAATTCTGCGGGCCGGTCTTTGCTGCCGGAGAACCGCTGGGATCCTTATAGAATGCGGCAACGCCGTACCCTACCGCGTGCGCATCATCGCCCATGACCCTCGCGCTATTGGTGTACCCCAATATTTTGCAAGTATTCGCACCCATCTTTTTTGCCGCCTCCATCACGGTGGCTAGTGCCCCATCCCCACAAAAAAGACAGGCCAGATTCTTTACGCCCAGTTCCAATCCAAATTGCGTGTATCCAGGCAAAAGCGCGTTGTCGAAAGCTTCGACCATGGCCAGGCTGTTTTTGTCCACCGTCGCCGCGTCCGCGCCGCCCGGATAATGGCTCATGTCGGAGCTCGCGATCAAAAGGACTTTACGACCTTCGCATGCGCGCGCAATGGCATCGGCAATGCGGTTGTCTGTCTCCAAATCCATAGGCCCCAGCAATATCGTCACGATCTTGACCTTGGGCAGCACCGCAAGCAAAAAAGGGAATTGCACCTCCAGCGAATGTTCTTGGGCGTACGCGCGCAGGTCGAACTCGGCATCGGGAAGCAAGTCCGCAATCTTCTTGCTCAGTTCTTCGTCTATGCAAAGATCTCCCGTAGGCGTCTTGAAAACTCCTCTCGGGTAAATGGAAGCTACGGGTACGCGAGTACGATGCGAAGGCCCCAGCAATATCACGGTGTCGTAGGATTTTCCCTTCAAGGCCGCGTAAGCTGCGGCAGCCGTCTGACCGCTGTACACAAGCCCTGCGTGAGGCACCCAAATCGCGATGGGATCCGCAGGGAGAGCGTCTTTGGGGGCATTTAACAAAAAGGATTCCACTTGCGCGGACAGTTCCGCCGCATCGGCCGAATAAAATGTCCCGGCCACCTTCGGGGGTATTGTGTCTTCCCGCAATTGCGCCTCCGCCGAGGAAAGCAGCACAAAATAGAGTGTTGCTGCTAGAATGGTTTTATTCATAGTCCTGGGTGCTCATGAAAGAATATCAAGATTATTTTTTTAAGAAAGCCAAAAAAGAGGGTGTGCGTTCGCGCGCTTTCTTCAAGTTGGAGGAGATAGACAAGAAGTATCGCCTCCTTTCTCCTGGCAACACTGTGCTGGACCTGGGCTGCGCGCCCGGATCATGGCTCGAATACGTGGCAAAAAAGATCGGCAAAACAGGGATCGCGGTGGGCGTGGATACAACGAAATTGTCTGGCTCTTTTCCTGCTTTCGTGCGCTGGGTGCAGGAAGATCTATTGAAGATGGACCCGCAAAAACTTATTGCCCTGGCCGGCCGCCCGTTCGACGTCGTGCTTAGCGACGCGGCGTCCAACACCACCGGAGAGCGATTCGTGGATCAGCACAATTCCATGCGCCTCGTCGAAGGCGTCCTTCGCGTGGCAATCGCCGTTTTAAAGCCAGGCGGCCACTTGGTAACAAAAATCTTCCAAGGTCCCGACACCCCAGCCTTGCTAAAAAAGCTGCGATCCCATTTTGAATCGGTACATAGTGAAAAACCTCAAAGCTCCCGTAAAGAAAGCTTTGAGGTTTATTGGGTTGGTTTGCGAAAAAAATCTTAGAAAACTATTTCTTGCTCGAACCTTTCACAGCCGGTTTGGCTACGCGTTCCTGCTTCGGCTTTGTCGAAACTGCTCGAACAACGGCAACTCTCGGCTCTTTCTTGATGGCCTTTTTGATCACGAGATAATTATCCGCATAGCCGGGAACAGCCCCTCGAATCAAGAGCACGTTGTCCGCCTCGCGCACCCCAACGACCTTCAAATTTTGAACAGTTACCTTTTCATCGCCCATATGCCCTGGCATACGATGTCCGCGTAACACGCGCTGCGGAAAGCGGCATCCGATGGAGCCGATATGCCGACGATACTCGTGCGTTCCACGTGTCATCGGAAAGCCGTGCATGCCGTGGCGCTTGATAACGCCCGCAAACCCTTTGCCCAGGGACGTCCCGGTAACGTCCACGAGATCCCCGACCTTAAAAATAGCCGACGTGATTTGCTCGCCCACCTGGTATTTTTCCGTCTGCTCCCCGGAGAGCCGAATTTCGCGGACAAAGCGCAGCGGCTTGGCATTGGCCTTTTTGCAATGATCGATAAAAGGCTTGGCAACATTTTTGACTTTGATGATCTCGTCAAAGCCCAATTGTATCGCGTCGTATTTGTCTGTCTTGGTGGTCTTCTTCTGCAGCACCGTGCAGGGTCCGGCTTGCACCACGGTAACGGGCACTACGGAGCCATCTTCGGTAAAGATTTTCGTCATGCCCAACTTCTTACCCAAAATCCCAATCTTTCGCATAATCGTATTCAAAAGTTCCTCCCATTCCCAAGAAAAGAGGGGCGATTATGCCAGATCGTCGCCCGATGTCAATTTTATTGCGCTGCCTTGACAAAATGCCTTTTATAAATTATAATTAACACATGAAAAAGACGTGTCTTACAGGGATTCTTACACTCCTTGTGACGGCGGTTTTATTCGCCCCACAAATGGCGTTAGGGCAATACCATTTAGCGCCACATTCCCAATTCGCTCGATCCCAGACGGCAGAACCCACGGCAAATAAAACCGTGCGCAAACTGCTGGCAAGCGCGCGATCCCAACTGACAAACTGGTGGGCAAACAATATTGGGGAAATAAACTTTTCGCCCAGCAACCTCGCGTTGCCTTCTTGGACGGGCTTTTGGGGAAGCCTAACTTTTATCCATTATCTAAAAGATTATTTTGACGAAAGCGCTACGTTGTTTGCCTCGGCTATTGAAGAGGTCGCGGTAGGCACATCGTACGAACAATTTGTCGGACGAAAAGACCGTCAATCCGTTTTGCTACCCCGCTATGAGCTTCGTGTGGAAGCACTCGCCGCATCCTATCTCATCTCGGACAAAGAACACTTGAAGGAATTGCAAACCTATCAACTGGTCCTCTACGACGTGAAAGCAGGTAAACCGAGAAGTCTCGTGCTGGGAAAGTCGCTGCATCATGCGCTGGGCTGCATGAACATCGCATCTAAGCTCTTGTCCCAACGCAAATCCTTAGCGATAGTTTTTGGGATTCTGCGGCAATCCCTGCGCTTTTCCGCAGCCGGTTTTGGCTGGGGAGAAACGCCGGAATACTTCCCGGACCTGAAGATTTACGCAGATCTGCCCAGCGGCCCTTCACGAAGGGATAAGGACATTACCCGAGTGAGAGACAAACTGCTCGCACGATTCTCCTTTGCGCCGGGCGAAAAAGATACCTGGACCCGGGTGCTAGAGGGATATTGCCGCACTACTGCAGAAATGGATTTCACGGACACGATTGCAAGCGCGCTTGTGTCCACCGAACCCAACAAGGCGTATCAACAATGCGTAACGCATGATCCCCTTTGGGCAACACGGCTTACCACATTACCCATAGCCGAACGCACAGCCATTATTGACACGCATCTTCGCAGCTTACCCGCGCTGCACGATAAAATCTCTGTTTTAATGGCAACTTTGCATCAGCCGGATCATGCGCCTCTGTTGGCCGAGCAACTCGCAGAGATTTATTTTCACGGGGATTTCTTTGGGCGCCGTGGTCTCGCAGCAATACAGGCATCTCTAATCGAGCATGGTTTCATCCAGGGTAAAGCATTGATGTACAGCATGGAAGAACAGATACGTTGGGGTTTGCAAAAGATACTAGGAGAAACACCGGAGGAATTCGATGGCTATGTCCGCCCCCTGGGCTTTTCCAAACCTCTGGAATCTCGAGCTAAATGGCAACACCTTCTCATCTACCTGGCCGCCGCCAATCGCACGCAAATGAATCGGGCTCAACTACTGTCCTACTTTGAAAAATTGTCGGATCCGGACCAAAACAGCCGTGAGCAAAATCTGTGGAACACCATGAAGCTTTCCTCGTCCGGACGCATCAACAGCCAAGTATTCAATGCCTTGGCAGACCGCGTCGAGGATTGTCTCGTCACGGGCGATGATTCCCTGGAGCCCTTGTTGCATTCCATGCATTTTATCGTGCGGACTTTCGGGGAATCTTTTGTGCGACCCTTCGTTACGTATTTGCAAGATCCCGAGAGAAACAGCTTGGTCAAAAACATTTTAGTCCAATCCTTTTCTGAAATCGCGGATCCCGAAGTAGCCAAAGCTTTATTGGCACTTTACCAGTCCCCAACCTTATGGGACACCGTACCGCAAGAATTGCTGTTGCGAGGAATATTGCAATCCGGAGACGTCCCATCCATTCTTGATTTATTTCGAATCGTTCTGCAACGACGCTCCACGCAGGCCATGCAACAATTCATTGCAGCCTGGCCGCTCGCCGCGATGAATATTGATCACGTGAATGACCTGCGAGATCTTTTTGATGTGGCCGACGGAGCAATACAAAAAGGGCGCTTGAGCTATCATCTGCGCTTGCAAATTGGCCGACTCTTTGTGCAACTCGCCAGCATCCCACCCGGTGCATTGCATCTGGAATCCAGCGTTCGTGAATCGTTCGCCTCTTTGCAGCATCTGTGCATGCAGGAAGCGCTGGTGATTTTCCATGAAACCTGGGACAACGGTCCGGTGGATTTGCGGGAGACCGCTGCGGATGAGCTCCTAGCATTGCATCGCATTTCCAAAAATACCGCGGAAATACAGCAATGGGAAAAACACAAGAAATCTCTGCACGAAGATCTCGCTCGCACTACGACAAAACCGGGCCTACGCGAGGCGGTAGACGATCTATTTCAGGTAAGTCCCCTGGTCTTGGAAATAACAAACCAAATTATCCCAAGCCCTAAGCTTTTCAGCGAGGCCTTGCAGACAATGACAATAGATCGTGTGCACCGTTTGGATGCTCTTCTGCCCGAAAACTCAAACATGAGCGTGACGCTAGTACGGACTTCCTTGCCGCATGGCCTTTTCAAGGATTTCCTGCTTGTGCATGAACCAACGGAGAAGGGAGAGACCGGAAACTTGCTCTGCGTGTTCGTAAAAGACAGGGAGAAGAATGGTGCTGCTACCTCCTGGGAATTCGTGCAATTGCCGCCACGGTATTGGCCAGCCTTTCGATCCCGGTTGGATACCTTTCCGTGGCAACGGATTGTCCACGCACCCCCGCATGAATTGTCCAAGAACAAAAAGATTTTCATTCCCTTTTACATGCTTCAAAGTTTGAACACTGGGCTTCTGGATCGCGTCAAGCAAGAGATCGTTCTCAATCTCATGACCAGGCATTTACTCGCGGAGGGAAAGGTGGAGGGATTAACGACGAGCGAAGGGCTAATCAGACTCTGGACAGATGAGGACTTGATAGGAGCGCATTTCCCAAGTTCACGATCTATCATGAAACCATTTGGCCCCAAAACAGGAGTCGGAGAATTCGCGCATGAGATGTTTCATGATGTGTATGTATTCACCATGAATTTTGAACAACGCAGGAAAAACAGAGGTTATTTTGCGGGAACATTTCGAGCAGAAGCCCATCCGATGGTGCATGCCATTGAGGGAAAATACCCCGAGGACATTGCCGATCACCCGGACGTGTTGTATAGAGAGGCACTCTCTTTCACGGCCCAAGCCATCGCATCCTGGAATACAGAAACATTTTTAGGAACACCGATACTGTACTCCGACATAGACCATCTCGACCAACTTGGCCTATTGCCCTCCGTCATGCGCCTCTCATCCCTGGGAATGCCGGTAACGGACACGCCCGTTCGCGTGGAGTACTACCAGAATGTATTGCGAAAATTAAAAGAGACTGCAACCCAGAGTGGCTCCTCCGAAGATGCCGCATCGGCATCGTATCATGAGCGCCTATGGCTACATGCCGGTCATCTTCCTGCCAGTCCCGTGGTGAATGGGCTGGATAATTTGCTCAGAGCACGCTTATGGAATGCCGACATGCGCGCCAAAGTAGAATTGATGACGCTGAGCATGGAACAAATTAAATTGAAGGGTGGCGCGAGCGACCCTGTCCCCCTGCTGACCTATGTGGCGGATGCTATTAAGGATGCCGAAGCAGGCAGTAAAAGTGACTTCGCAATCGGGAGTCTTTGGGTGACCGGCGATCTTTTCGGACAAAAGGATGCTTCGCATTTGGAAATCGTTGTTGGAAT
Organism: uncultured Actinomycetota bacterium; assembly: GCA_964583365.1. Lineage (GTDB taxonomy): Bacteria > Auribacterota > Ancaeobacteria > Ancaeobacterales > CAZGMX01 > CAZOWS01. Next base: position 3,747 of record CAZOWS010000281.1, on the reverse strand, counting down.
CAAAGGCGCGTACCCGCACCAGCCGACCAGCGCTTCCTGGGCAACCGGAAAGGACATCACCGTTTCTCCATCCTTCTTTTTTGGCGCTGTACGCGATATTCACGTACGTATTGTCGGGGAAGATACGGAATTCTTCCAACGGCTCTACGCGTCCCACCTTTGGAAAAACGCGATTTTATTATCCGGAAAAGCTCCCGCAACATTCTCCCGTGCATTTGCACGCGATGGCATGCTGCAACGTTTGCGTTCACTGCAATCCATGCCTTGGGCCGAGATCATGCAAAATCTGTTGGACCTTTCGCTACGTTCCGAAGCGCTGGCCTGGGAGCGTCCCATAAAAATCAACGTTGGGACATTGTCCGCAATATTGCAGGAGCTCGAGAACCCATTGACACCGGAACAGGAGACCATGCTCCGGGATAATGTCCCTGGCTGGATTTCCGAAAATATCGCCACACTCGAGCAACTCGACAACGTGTCTGGCATGGCATCGCCAGCGCTGTTTGGCAGATCGACAGCGCCTACGGATGCCCAGGCCATTCGATTAGCTAAAGAAAACTCATTGACCATCCCGGATGCGGAACAGAGTGAACTGCGGACGCGATTTTTAAGCAACTTGTTTACGGACCAAAGAAAGGCACTCGAAATGCAACACGTCGTGTTGACCTTTTCCTCAAATTTCTCAGCCCTCATGGTTCGCGAGGGCAATCAAATTTTTGTGGACAAGCATTTATGCCCGCACAGGTCTTCACTCTCGCCGCCGGAGGGAATGAGCGCGGAGCAATACTCAGAAATTCGCCGGGCGCTTTCACGCATACTTCTCGCGCATGAACTTGTCCACAGGGACTTCACCTGCGAGGAAGAACTATACGCAATTTGTCAGGAATTTATTGTCGCGATGCCCCTTGCAAAACAAAGAAATGGTCCTCAAAACATCCGGCTCGTGTTGAAACACTTGGGGTTGAATCCGTACGATACGAACGTAGACGAATTCGTGGAATTGGCAAAAACAATACATGAGAAAAAATGGGATCGGCCGCATGTAATCTGCCCTGCAGCGATCAAAGCTATAGTCCCCTTTGCGACCCGATATTACTCGCTTGTAGCTGGACAAGATGTATTGGACAGAAATGGGCAGGTAAAAATGGAGATGGTCGGGGAAATCTTCAACGTATTGGACAACTTCAGATTTCAACACGATCCGGAATACAGGCTAGAGTCGATTTCTAATCACGTCAGTACACAAGTCACCCAGGGGGAATTGCAGGACCTGGCAGGCACCCATGCCAAAACATCTCTTACCAAGACATTTTTTTTGACCGCCAACTTTGCGTTGCAGAAAAAGCCGATGGATGCCTCGGGCCTTCCGATGATCTATTGCTTTGCGCTACCTCCTAAAACTTTCCAAGAAGTCGCTGCCGCCGCAAAAACCAATCCCGCTCTGCACGCACTTTTGTTGGTGCCGACAACCCTGGCGGCTGCACATCGAGATTTTCTCCGGCAAAGTCGCCTGCTTCCGGGCAGCGCCTTGCGTGAACCGCTAGAATTTTTAGACGCTGTTTCTCGGGCCGAATCGGTGCCCTATCTGGACAAATTGAATCTCCCGCTAGACAACCCCCGCGCAAACATTTTGGACGCATCGGACAGCGTATGCTCCTTTTTGACTCCCGCATTAGAAAATTTAGCAGGCAATCAACGCAGAACAGCCAGTGTAACGGTTAGCCACAAGAATCCCCAGCAGGTCGCAGTGGGCAAATGGGTTTCGCATCAAAACACTCAAAGTTTGCGCCTGGACCACATCCAAGACGATCTTGCCTCAAGCAACATTCAGTCGAAATCCATGGACGCGGTGCTCATCACAAACCTTGTCAACACCCTACCGTTGGGCCTTCCCGTGGATGTCAATCAAACGCTGATGCTGTGCTTTGCCCATATCAACAGAATTCTTCGAGACAACTCGTATCTGGTTCTTATAGACAAGGAAGAAAATGAAAGTCTCCTTAAATGCATAGCGGTCTTGTATGGGTTCCGGCTTCTGGAAGAACTGCGCGTACCTGGCGAATTCTTGGCGCAACGCACCACGGTCCTGCGTTTTATTAAGGAGCAGCCTGTGTCTCTTGTGCATGGAATAATCCAGGCAGGAGCTGTGAAAGAAAAGATCAGAGAAGTCGCATCCGCTTTAACGAGCATGCTAGCAAACCGGACAGTGGATTTTTCTCTGGCAGGCGTCCCCTATTCTGTTCCTCTAAGCAAGGCCATTCATCTGATCATGCGCGGCGTCGTGCGTGGAGAACCCGTATTCAATCAGATGACTCCTACCTTGGAGTCAAAAGTATCCGTCTTGCGCAAAACGCTGGATGAGTTTTTGCCTATTCTGTCTAGTCTCTGACGCGGTACAATAGCCCGATGCATCGTGGCTACAAAAATGCCTTGGGTTTCACCTTTCTTGAAATTGTCGCGGCAATGGCCGTGCTTGCCATCGGCATTGTTGCAGCCATCACGCTATTCCCCATTGGCCTCGAAAACAGCAAGCGCGCGTCGGAGAGAACACGCGCTTCCTTGCTGGTCTATCAGGAATTGCAGCGCTATCGCTCGATGGGATTCTTGTACGTCACCACGGTATTGTCTCCCACGCAGGGAACAGCACAGGCCTTCACGATGGGCGATCCGTATTTCGTGAACTTCGTGACGGTTCAGCCTTACGCAGGAGTACCGGCAACATCCCTGCAACAGGTCACATGCCGCGCCGAATGGCCCTCCACGCAGGCGGACAGAAACAAACGGCGATCCTTAGAAATGAGCACGCTGATCAGCGATCGCGGCTAGCGCAATGCGATAGACTTCTTTGCGGGAAATTTTGGTTTGCTCTGCGACAGCACGGACCGCGTCACGGCGGGAAAGCCCCTGGGCCTGGCAATCGCGCAACGCACGGGTGATTTTTTCCTCAGGTATTTTCTCGCCGGCACAATCTTGGCGAAAACCTTCCACGAGCAATACCATTTCTCCTCGGCATTCTTTCCACGCGGAGACTTTGTCCAACAAGGATTGCACGCTGCCCTGCACTATTTCTTCATGCACCTTGGTAAGTTCTCTGGCCAATATCGCTTTGCGATTTCCGAGCATCTGCAAAATATCCTGGAGACTTTCGACGATGCGATGCGGCGCCTCGTAAAAAATCAATGTGCGCGATTCGCGTTCTACTTCCTTTAGCTTTTCACGCCGACCTTTAATTTTGCGCGGAAGAAACCCATCAAAAATAAAACGGTCCGTATCCAATCCAGAGACCGACAGTGCCGCTGCAAGTGCGCTGGGCCCGGGAATAGGACAAACCTCGAAACCGCGTTGCAAGACCTCCGCGACGAGAATATGTCCGGGATCGCATAGCCCGGGCGTGCCCGCATCGGACACCTGCGCAACATCCACGCCACTCTCCAACAAGCCGATGACTTTTGCGACGCGCGATTTTTCATTGAAACGATGCAACGAAAGAAGCTCTTTGGGGGCAATGGCGTAATGCCGGAGAAGTTTTTGTGTGTGCCGCGTGTCTTCGCAAGCAACAGCACCTACCGCTTTGAGCACATCCAGCGCGCGCAACGTGATGTCGCCCAAGTTTCCTATCGGCGTAGCGACAACGTAGAGTTTGCCTTTGCTCACTGCGCCTCAAAGTCATCCGCTGCGCGAACGCGCTTGGCTATACTTGGATGGCTGTAGAGAAAAAATTCCAGAACCGGATTCGGATCGCGGTTG
>CAZOWS010000280.1:0-7995 GCA_964583365.1 uncultured Actinomycetota bacterium | reverse complement strand
TTGGCCTACCCACTACCCCACCTAGCCTCCCCTTACAAAGGGGAGGAATATCATTACCCGGGTCGTGTGAATGGGTGCACTCAAGGTGTAAGGAGCATGAATAGAAAATGGGCACGCTCAAAACGGATCTTGTGGTGGTGGGCGCCGGGCCGGGTGGCTACGCGGCTGCGTTCTATGCCGCCGATAAGGGCAAGAAAGTAATTTTGATCGAGCAGGAGAAGCGATTGGGCGGCGTTTGCCTCAATCGCGGTTGCATTCCCTCCAAAGCCTTGCTGCACGCGACAAAGCTCATGACCGAGGCCAAGGAATCCGCGCTGCGAGGCATCGTGTTCGCCGCGCCCGTAATTCATTTAGATAAAATGCGCGCGTGGAAAGAATCGATTTTGGAAAAGCTTGCTGCAGGCATCAAGACCTTGGGCCAAAAGCGAAACGTGGAGATTTTGCACGGTCGCGGCCATTTCGAAGATTCGCAAACGCTGCGCGTTGAATCATCCGACGGCCAACATTTTATTCATTACGAACACGCGATTATCGCGGTGGGTTCCAAGCCCGCGATGCCCGCTGCATTTGATTTGGGCAACAAACGCATCATGACATCCACCGAGGCCCTCGAAGTGGAAGAAATTCCGGCCGACTTGCTCATCGTAGGCGGCGGCTATATCGGTATGGAATTGGGCACCGTGTACGCGGCGCTGGGTAGCAAGGTTGTTCTCATCGAAGCCATGAGCGCGATTCTAGGCGGCGTGGATTCCGATCTCGCGAGACCCGTCGCACGTTATGCACAAAAGGCGTTTAAGGAAGTGCGGCTCTCCACCAAGGTTTTGAAAATGGCCACGGCCGGCAAGCAAATCAAAGTGATCAGCGAGACCGATGGCATCAAGAAAGAAGAGTTGTACGATCGCGTGTTGGTGTCCGTCGGCCGCGCGCCGAATTGTGCCGATCTGGGCTTGAAAAACACCAAAGTAACGCAGGACTCGAAAGGATTCATTCAGGTCAACGCCAAGCAGCAGACATCCGACCCCGCGATTTACGCCATCGGGGATGTGGCCGGCGGCGCGCTGCTCGCGCACAAAGCCTCCAAAGAGGCGCGCATCGCCGTCGAAGTACTTACCGGCGAATCCAGCACGTTCGAAAACATCATCATGCCAGCGGTTGTATTCACGGATCCCGAAATCGCCTGGTGCGGCTTGACCGAAGACGAAGCCAAGCAAAAGGGCATCGCGGTGGAAGTTGTCAAATTTCCATGGGCCGCGTCGGGTCGCGCGGTTAGCTTTGACAGAATCGACGGTATGACAAAATTGATCATTGATCCTGAAACGGAACGTATTCTGGGTGTCGGCATCACGGGCGCAGGCGCAGGCGAACTTATCAGCGAAGGTGTGCTGGCCATCGAGATGGGCGCCACGGCAAAGGACCTCGCCGAGGCCGTGCATCCGCATCCCACCTTATCCGAGACGCTCATGGAATGCGCCGAGATGTTCTACGGCACATCCACGCACGCGCTTGGCAAGAAAAAGCAGCTGGAAAAAACCTTGTCATCCTGAGCCGAAGGCGAAGGATCTCCAACGTAGATCCTTCAGACCCTGCGGGTCTTCAGGATGACATGAGACTAAACTATTTCAATTTTTGTTCGGTCGTAAGTCGTCGCTCAATGCGCAGCAGCGCCGCGAACGTGAGCAACACCGCTACCGTCAGACACGAGCGCAGATGAAACCATTCGAACAGGCGCGATCCTAAAATCTCCTGATTGACCCCCGAATTCAATAGCATCGCCGTGCCGAACAATAGCCACACCAGATAATCCCGCCGGGCATAGATCAGCAGATAGCAAAGCACGACCATGTTCGGGACTATCATCGACGTGAAGTGATAGCGCCAGGCCAGAGGGAAGGCCACGATGATGAACAACAGATAAGTCGATAATTCTAAGGCCTGCGCGAATCCGTGTGAGGGCAGACCATCTTCCTTGCGGCGGAGGCCCAGCACGAGCAGGCATCCCAGCCAGACATCCAAGATACCTTTCGTCATCACGATCACGAAGGGCATGTCCCAGTTGAACCAATTCACGTAATAGTGATTGGGCGCAAAGATTCGCGCGAACGCGCTCAACAACGATTGATTGGTCCAGCGCTCGAGCATGGATTGATCCGTAGATACTTGCAGCGTATGCCACCACTGTGTTGTCAGCGCGATCGCACCGGAAGGTCCAAGCCACAAAGCTGGTACGGCCAATAGCGCGAGGCCTATCGCGGCGGTTGCCGCAGCAGGCCTCCATTGTCCGCGCACAAGCCAGGGCAGGCATAGAACACCCGGGACAATTTTGGAAAGCGTCAGCAACGCCAGGACCAGCCCCCCGCGCAGCCAATGCTTATCGGTGAATGCACCCCAGACGTAGAGCATCCCGAGTAAAATAAAGACTTGCACCTGGCCGAAGTCCAGGCTGTTCATGATCACGCGTAACGTGGAGAGGATGGTGAGCGTGAGAATCAGCCAGGGCGTCCATCCTTGCTGTCCCTTGGGCACAGCCCATTGCCAGGATTTGTGGAATATCGCGGCGAAAGCCGTCACGGATAAAAGAAAAAAAAGGAATGCGCTGACAGCTTTCGGGAAAAACGCCAGCGGAGCAAGAACATAGCCGATGCAAGGAGCGTACTTGAATAACATGATGCCGTCGGAGAAATCGTATAGCGCTTTGCCTTGCAGAATGCGCTCCCCAGTGCGATACACAACCGAAAAATCTATCATGGCGCGTGTCATGGATCGCCACCCCTGCACGATGACGATGGTGACAAGCGCTATGATCAATAGTCCCCACGCTGTTCGCAGTTTCCTGTCATCCTGAGGGCGCGAAGCACCCGAAGGATCTACTCTGGACCAAAACAGATCCTTCGCTGCGCTCAGGATGGCAGAGCCAACAGATGACCCATTACGCTTTGGCTCAATAAACTCTTGCGCTGATTTCATAATAGAACGATCATATCACATTGTTTGGCTAGGCCCTGCAGGGGTGAGTCCTAAAACTCCGCCAGGTCCGGAAGGAAGCAACGGTAATAGGTTGCTCGCTTGCTGCAGGAGGCCTGGTCTTCAAATACCAAAACCAATGAGCTATCAAGTCATCGCACGCCGTTTTCGGCCCCAGCAATTCGATCAAATCGTAGGACAGGAAAGCCTTGTCTCGGCGTTGAAACATTCGCTTGAGGCAGCTCGCGTCGGCCACGCGTATTTATTTTGTGGGCCGCGCGGCGTGGGTAAAACCACAGTCGCGCGCATTTTGGCCAAGGCGTTGAATTGCGCCAAGGGCCCCACGGTCACGCCCTGCGACAAATGCCAGAATTGCCTCGAGATCACGCAGGGAAACGCGCTGGACGTTTTGGAAATCGACGGCGCCTCGAATCGCGGCATAGACGAGATCCGGAATCTGCGCGAGAACGTCAAATACATGGCGGCCTCCAGCCCCCACAAAATCTACATCATCGACGAAGTGCACATGCTCACGACGGAGGCCTTCAACGCGCTCTTGAAGACGCTCGAAGAACCGCCCGCGCATGTCAAATTTTTGTTCGCCACAACCGATCCGCAAAAACTCCCGGCCACGATTTTATCGCGCTGCCAGAAGTTTGAGCTCAAACGCATTCCGCACGCGCTGATGGGCGAGCGCTTGAACGCGTTGGCCAAAAAAGAAAAAGTAAAGATGACGCCCGACGCGCTGCTCGCAGTCATGCAGCAGGCGCAGGGGAGCATGCGCGACGCCGAGAGTTTGCTCGAGGTGCTGATAGCGGGCGGCGAAAAAGAATTGGATTATGCCTGCGTGCGCGAGATTTTGGGCCTTAGTGACGAAGCAGTTTTTTATTCCGCGACCGACGCGTTGTTCCGCGCGGACGGCAAAGCGGTGCTTAATCTCGTGGCGGAGATTTTTACCGAGGGCAAGGAGCCCGGCCGCTTTCTTTCGGGGTTTTGCTCGCATCTGAGGAATTTATTGCTCGCCAAGGTGCTTGGCGAGAACAACGAGGCGTTGGAGATGCCGGCCGAGCAAATCCAAAGGCTTGTCGCTCAGGCCAAACCGCTTGCCGAGGAATCCCTTATCGCGCTTCTCGAGATGGCCACGCGCGCCGAGCAGCAAATGCGCACGGCGGTCAACACGCGCATTGTCCTGGAACTTTTTTTCATGAAGGCCGTCGAATATTTGCAGCGGCCGTCCTTGACCGAATTGCTCGCGCGGCTCGAGCAAATGGAGGCACGGCTGGAAGGATCTCCGGCAGCGTCCGCCACAGCGGGGCGATCCGCGGCTCCTGTCTCGACGACCCGGCAAGCTGTGGTAGTACCCACAACGCCACCCGGGCCATCTCAAGTTTCATTGTACGAGGACGAACCATCCGGCGATGGTGACGGCACCGACATTAAAACAGCTTGGGCTTTAGCCGCGCAATCGTTGGGTTCCACGAATCCCGTCCTGCGCACCTGCATGTTAGACGCAACCCCCGTTACGCTCACGGACGACAATCTCCTCGTTCGATTAAAACCCGGCGCCAATTTCTCCAAGACTACATTGGAAGACAAGACATGTCAGGCATTGATCGAGCAGAGGCTGCGTGAGCGTCTGGGGCGCAATGTTCGCATCAAAATGGAATCGGGTGCTGCCGTACGCGATGTTCGCGATGCGACGCAAAAGGTATTGCCGGCCGTGAAGGACTCGAGCCAGAACCCAGCCCTGCTAGAGGCCATGAGCATACTCAAAGGGAAAATCATCAAAACCACGTAAAGCGAGGGACGCAACCGATGCAAATCAACAAAATGATTCAGCAAGCGCAAAAACTGCAGGCCAACATGGCAAAGCTGCAGCAAGAGTTGGCCAAACAAACCGTTGAGGGCAGCGCGGGCGCCGGGGCCGTGAAAGTTACGGCCAACGGAGACAGCCAAATCGTTTCCGTAAAAGTCGACCCGGCTGTACTTGCGGCCCAGGATGTCGGTATGCTCGAGGACTTGGTGTTGACGGCCGCGAATCAGGCGCTGGAAGGCGTTAAGAAAATGAGCAATGACCAAATGAGCAAGCTCACGGGTGGCTTGAATATCCCGGGTCTAGGTTTCTAATCCCACCTTGCGTTATCCACCTAGTCTTCAACGATTGATCGAAGAGTTGCAAAAGCTCCCGGGCGTCGGCCCGCGCAGCGCTGAGCGCCTTGCTTTTCATGTGCTGGGTGCCAATCTCAAGGACAGCGAAGCGCTGGCCCAGGCGATTTTCACGATCAAGACAGCGATACGGCGCTGCACCGGTTGCAACAACATCACCGAGGGCGATCCTTGCGATATTTGCCAGGATGGTTCGCGCAGCCGCAATCTTTTATGCGTGGTCGAGCAGCCGCAGGACGTGATGGCGCTGGAGAGGACGGGGATTTTTCACGGCCTCTACCATGTTTTGTCCGGCCGCATTTCCCCGCTGTCCGGAGTGGGTCCCGAGCATCTGTCCATCGAGCATTTGATCAAGCGCGTTGGCCGCGAGAAACCGCAGGAGATCGTATTGGCCACCAACTCCGACATTGAGGGCGAAGCCACGGCCGTCTATTTGGCGAAGCTGCTGCGGCCGATGGAAATTGCCATCTCACGCCTCGCCTACGGATTGCCCGTGGGCGGTTCGCTGGATTACGCCGACGACCTCACGATCAAGCGCTCCCTCGAAGGCCGCCGGCAATTCGGGACATGACCCAATTGTGATTTTGCAATTGGGATCGTGTCCCAGAATTGCTGCAATATTGCTCCAATAAAACACTTGTAAAACATCCAAGGGTTTCCGTAGAATACCCGCTTAAACACAGGAGGCTAGCCCATGACTTCAAGGATTCTCGGACTCGCGTTATTATTAACATGCATGACCAGCTTCGCGTACGCAGAATGTGATATTTGCAAAGCAGCGAATCAAAAAGAATCCTCGAATTATCTGAATGCCACGGGAGCCAAGTTGGCGCAAGGCGCAACCAATGTCGGCTTTTCCTGGATGGAACTCGGACTGCAACCCGTGAAGTCATCCGCGCAACGCAAGAAAGGCGATTGCCCGATACATGCGGCTTTGACCGGCGTACCCTCCGCCGTTGGTTCCGCCTGCTATCGCGTACTTCAGGGAACCGGCGAAATCATCACGGCCTTCTGGCCCCAGCGCGTCATGCCCGTTGCAACGTGTGAAGTATGCAACGTCGAGGAAATGAAGGTGCAAGGAATCGTTTCGTAAGAGGAGCATTATGTTTCGCAAGATTCTGTCCCTAGCAATTATTATGGTTTCCATCGGCATCTGTGCGTTTTCTGTCGCCGCCTACGCAGATTGCCCGATTTGCGCGAAGGCCAGCTCCTCCAATACGAATTGGCCCGAGCGTTCCGCCTGCCAGCTCACGCAAGGCTTCGGGAATTTGTTCTTGGGATGGACACAGATATTTACCGAGCCCGTGCAGGAAAATGTCTGCAGTTCCAATCCGTGTCCGGTTTACAAGACCACCAACGGATTGCTGTTAGGGTGCAGCAAAGCCATTATTACCAGCGGATCAGGCCTAATGGAAATTCTCACGTGCTGGACGCCCGCGCGCATTATTCCGGATAGCGGTTGCGTCGGCTGCGCGAAGGACAAGCAGAAGGCATCCTGCGACACAGCGAACAGTTACGAAAAGAAGGCCCAAGCTTAAATTCCCCGGTAGCTCAGCTGGTAGAGTAGGTGACTGTTAATCACCGCGCCGCAGGTTCGAGTCCTGCCCGGGGAGCCAATTAGAATCAAATACGAACTTTCCACCGCCTTCGTCGTAACCCGCAGGAATTGCGGGTAATGCGAAAAGGCTGATTACAACGCGAAACCACTTAGTTCGGATTTTGCAGTCGAAGGCCCCTTGTTCAGCCGGGGCCTTTGCTGTTTTAGGGTTAACACGTGACACCCTAATTTCCTTAATAACCAGTCGCAATAATTCCTTCTTTTCTTGCATGGGGAGCTTGTCCACAAGTTGTGTAAATTGCGTCAGATTTCTTTCGACGCTATCAAGGTCTATCTGTCGCACGTTTTTGATGCTGATTTCCACCTGCACCTTTTCTAGTTCGTTTTGCAGCTTCTCCCTCTCAGCATTAAGCCGATCAATCTCTTTGACGAATTCCGCAGTACTCTTTTGGCCCTTCTTAACAATGGGAATCAATGCCTTAATCTCATCTGAAATGCTCTGCATTGCCTTGTTAAGGTGTTTCTCCTCATTCTCAAGTTTCTTAGCGCCAGCGGGAAGTCCTTGATTGGCGAATTGGACGCATTTATGGACGATGGCTGGATTCTTGCCAAGATCTCTTAGGAACTGGATAACCGTATTTTCAAAGGGTCTTGCTGAAAAGCTTTTTACCTCGCAAGAGGACACTTCTTTGTTATGAATCACGTCTGTGCAAACGTAGTAGCGATATTGATTGCCGTCCTTGTCTCTTTTGCCGCTAGGCATGGGGGTCATGGTAGAACCACAGCTCTGGCATTTGATGAGCCCCTTGAGCAAGTGTATATGTCTATCCACGCCCGGCTTGATACCTGGCGCGTTTTTCGGATTCCGTCTTTTCATCATGGCATTGGCTTTCTCGTAGAGCGCTTGAGGGATAATTCGCTCATATTGATAGCCCGAGGCGATTGTTTCATACATCAGCTTTATGCCCTTTGCTTCCTTTGTTGTATATATTCGATGATATAAAAAATGAAATAATTGTAAGTATCATAATTCCTTACGTCGTATCCGGATCAGCTGGAATCATCATGCTAACAAAATTTCCACGCGTGACTTTTTTGCAATGCGATAGGGATTAAGTATTTTTGCCGAAACCCGGTAACCCTTCAGAATGCGTGAAGGGTTACCGGGTTTAACGGATCCCACGCAAAAAAACTTTTGCCAATGCACAGATGTTGCAGTAGAATTTCGATCTAAACGAGTGTACGCCCAGCATGGCTAAAATAAAACCTCTAAGCAAGCAAGCAAGCAAGCAAGCAAGCAAGCTTGCTTG
>CAZOWS010000279.1:0-3006 GCA_964583365.1 uncultured Actinomycetota bacterium | reverse complement strand
TGCGCGTGCCACAGCCGACGCAGCAGCAACAAGCCCCCACAGCCGTTGATACGCTCAACAGTGTCCTGAAGTCATTGGAGAATAAAAGCACCACACTAAACAATGTTTTTGAGCGTTTCGAACGTCAGGGGAGAGAGGATGATTTTGACAAATTGGTTGAGGCGCTGCACATCTCGTTTATGAAGCGAGTGAAGAAAATAAAGTACGAGTCCCTGCAGGAAAAGACGACAAATTGGTTCCTTGAATACCAGAATGCGAACGAGTGGAATCCATACGCCATCACGGTGACCCCATATGCCCAAGCTGCATCGGCGATGCCGGGGGAAGTAGCGCGGCCCGCATACAAAGTCATAGGCTCCAACAAAACGGACGTGAACAAGCCCGGAGAAACCGCCGAAACGATAGACAGAAGTGCTATCCCAGACGTCGCGCGTGAGATAGACGGCAAAATTGGCGAGGTCAAGATTGTGGGCAACAAGGTGACAGTGCTCGTGGATGGCGTGGATGTACCTATCGAGGTCGGCACAACGCCGGACACAGATTTTGCCAATGCTGAGGTTGTGGATGGCCGGCTAGTTATGATTATCGTCTCGAAAAAATTATTTGATGCCATACATTCCAGCAAGGATCCCCCGCACGCCTTCAAGATTCTCGCCCGCCACGAATACGTCGAAAATGTCCTCAAGAAAAGCCACGCCTTTACGTCCGCGCTGGACGCCCATTTGGAAGGCACACCGCTGCATGCGTTGATAGAGATCACGCTCTCGATAATGACGAAGGATCAATTGGGCGTCATTGCGAACAACTTCGAACTTCATCCAAACGACCCTGCAGGTCTAGTCCGCTCGGCTGCAAAAGAAGTGCTCTTGCGACAATCGGAAATAACGAAGGGGCCCAAAGATATCACTAGGGCCGCTACCGATATGACAAGTCTGCATGGATACATGACAAACATCTCTGACGAGAATCTACCGCTCGTGTTCGAGTACATGCTCAATATGCTTGTTGAGGCTAAGCAATCGGGAAAGATGGAAATACCATTAGCTATAACGAATGCGAAGGGGCAACAAAAGTCAGTGGCGTGTACGTTTGATGAGTGGTGCGCTGATTTGCGAATTGGTGGGCGCAGGATGAACGTGGAATCTTCCACACTCGATGCGCTTCTTCGTGAGATATTGAACGGTGCAGTCCTGGACAACGCAAAGATCAAGCAGCGCGTGAGAGCAATGCTAAAATCAGGCAATCAAGATGTGGATCGTCTCAATGACATGTACCAAAATGCGCTGGATGCATCTCTCGCGATGCATCCCCAAAACAGGGATAGGGAAGCCTTGGAACTCCTGAAGTCTGAACTAAGCGCGATATATCACACTCTTTTGAATACGTCAGATATTCGTAGCAATGCAGCCAAACAGAAAACGCTGAAGGAGCTATTTGAAAAGTTATTCACGGTGCTCTTGCAGCAGGACGAAGACGATTTAAAATCACCTTTCACGCCGCATGGTGTCAAACATTCGCTGTACGTCGCGCGATACATGCGGGAGTTAGTTCGCTCTATTCCAATCCTGAACACCAATTTGGCAAATACATTCGGCGAAAATTATCAGGCCGTGGTGTTCCTGCAGGGCCTACTTCATGACATCGGGTACATCGGGCTGGAAGATGCGAAAAAGATGCTGGGAAAGGAAAACGTAAAGAAGGGCCTTCACGCGGATATTGGAGCTAAAATGGTGAAGGAGCAATTGGGGCAGTTCCTTGTGGAATTGTTCGACATGACAAAGCCAGGTTCCAGACCCGGCAAGTCTCGGCTGGATGATTTTGCTGAAGCAGTGCTCTATCATGGTTCGGATAAGAAGCATATTCATCACGAAGGCAAAGAGGGTTCAGGTGATCACCCGTTCACCCCAGCAACCGAAGTGGATAATCCCCTGCTGTTGGTGTTGCGGCTTGCGGACAATTTGGACATCACGCGCGAACGACTCAAGGGCTGGCAGAGAAGTCCATGGTTCATGCGTATTTTGCATCGCTTGCATGTATTGAGTGTAGGGGAAGCTATCACGGACGAATCTTTACAAAAACTCCGAGCACAGATGCTAGATCGATTGAGCCGCCGTTGGGAATTAGCGCAGAGATTGCGCGTCGGGGATGATATATCGACAGATATACGAGAGGAGTTTTCGATTCAAAGTGAAAGAGATTTCTCCCTCATAATCGAACAATTACGGCAATTTAAAAAAAGTGATTTCGAAACCATGCGAGATGCTGTACAGAAAATGGATGGCGAGTCCTTTCAGCATTTCATCGGGGCTCTGGCAATTCGGGAGATTCGTATCACGCCAGGCAAAAATGGGCTCCCTGAAATTAAGGCGGTGATTACAGAAGAGGCCAAGGGTGACGCGTTGTTACAGAAAGCTGCCGAATTTCAGGTCAATGGCAAAGGCCGCAGCAACGATGCCTTAAGTTCTTTGGCAATAGAAGGTAAGACCGTGCAGATGGATGTGTTTTATGAGCCCTCGCCAATGGCTGTTGGGGACGACATACATCTGACCATAGGCCATGACGTCTTCAACAATCTCCGTATTGAAACTGGCAATCCCTATATTCTTCCATCGCAAACCTTTGCCGCCATTGGGTTGCAGGGGGAGAGCACTAATAGTAGGGCTGAGGACAATAGCGATTATGTAACTCTAGCCATGGATGGTCCGGAAATATTGGATAAGCACATCGCTGCGCTTGAAAAGGAATTGGGAGAGATTATGGATGTTCTTGGGGAGGCTTTACCAGCGATGGGTTTGCATGGATCGGGAGGGCAGACCTGGGATGCGACACGCCTCACGTATTATTTTCATATACCGGGTGGGCATTTGGATGCGTTTTATCCGGCTAATTCCATGGAGGCATGGCGCAATAGCGTGAAAAAAAATAAGTACGGCTATTTGTCTCATCGAGAATACCTAGATAGATTGTGGGCAACGCTGGATCGCGCATACCGATATGGGAAACAAT
>CAZOWS010000278.1:0-5447 GCA_964583365.1 uncultured Actinomycetota bacterium | reverse complement strand
GCGGTTTGCTCAGACCTCTGCTCCTTGGGGCTTTCTCTACTGTCGTTTTATTTGTTTCCATTATTTATCATTTATGATATATTACGGAAATATGCTATACGACGCGTTTGTGGAGAAAACGGAGAAAATTCCTGCTTTTGGCGAAGATTTACTGGGTGGGTTCGACTGGTCCAAAGGGGCTATGCATCTTCAGCTGAATCGCTGGACAAAGGCTGGGAAACTTATTCGGCTCAAGAGGGGGTTGTACACGCTACCTGAAAAACGAAGAAGGGCTTCGTTTTCTCTTTGGTGGATGGCGAACACTCTGTACTCGCCATCGTACGTTTCCTTAGAACAAGCTCTTTCCTGGCATGGTCTCATTCCCGAGGCTGTTTTTGAATTAACGTCCGTGAGTCCCCTTAAAACGGCCTCCTTTCGCAATGCGCTGGGAAAATTTACCTATAGACGTCTAAAGAAGAATCTCTTTTTTGGTTTTGATGAAGTTAAGGATGAGTATGGCAAAATCATTCTTATGGCAAACAAAGAGAAAGCGCTGCTGGATCTTGCGTATCTTCATCGCGGATGGGAGTCGTCGCGAAAGTTTTTGGAGGAGAGCTTGCGATTGCAGCAGGTGGAGGCGCTTTCTAAAAAGCGGCTCAAAGAATATGCGCTTGCTTTTCGTTCCAAAAAAATATATGACGCCGTAGAGGTCTTGCTCGGGATGATGTGAGGAAACCATGAAAGAACAAGTAATTCAAAATGCAAAGCAGGGGACAAGTAGCCTGGGTAGACTCAACAGGCTGCGTGAAGAGCTGCATCATGTGCTGCTTCAAGAAGCGGATAGAAAAGGCGCTTTCAGGGATATTTGTTTTGTCGGAGGCACTGCGTTGAGGATTTTATACGGTTTGGACCGCTTTTCCGAGGACTTGGATTTTTCGACTTCTGCGCAAGTCCGTAAGCCCTTTGATTTCAGCCGTCTGGTCAACGGTCTACGAGATTCCGTGATGGCTTTTGGCTTGGATTGTCAGACTAAAAAAATAAAGACGGAACGCAACGTGCAGTCGTGTTTTTTTGTCTTCGACGATCTTCTATCTCACGTGGATAGAACTTTTCCACGCGGACAAAAGATGGCCATTAAATTTGAGATCGACACGAATCCTCCGGCAGGTTCCGTAGAGATGCTAAGCCCCGTGAGCGCGGATCGCCTTTACAAAGTGCGCCACTTTGAGTTGCCGTCCTTGTTTGCCGGCAAACTGCATGCGATTCTGTGTCGCACCTACACGAAAGGCAGGGACCTGTACGATTTTCTGTGGTACATGGGGAGAAAAACGCCTGTCAATGTCACGATGCTTGGACACGCGTACGAACAAACGCAACAACGGAAAATAGACTTCACCCACGAAAATTTGCAAAAACTGCTTGTCGAGAGATTCGAGAAAATTGATTTTGCGAAGGCAAAGCAAGACGTTGCGCCGTTTCTTGTGAATTCCCAGTCCATCGCTCTTTTTGAGCGCACCCTTTTCCTGGATACCGTTAAACAGCTAATCTTGACCTGAATTTTTTTCTCACCAGGTGCCATTGACAAATGGCAATTTATGATGTAAAATCCTGCCAGATAGCATGTTGACATGAAAACGATGCGGTATATTCTTTTTTGTTCTCTACAAAGAGCGGGAAGCGCTCTCTTGGTCATCTCTTTGCTTTTTCAGCCTAGCGGAAGTTTTGCGTTGGCGCCCAAATCCTCCTTGCATGATGTCGAAGCTCTTCTCCGGCAAGACGCGCAACTTAAAAAAACGCAAGCTCAAATGGATTCCATAATAGCGCGGGCGTTTGAAACCGGAAGATTTCAGGTGTTGGAATTGTATTCGGACATGACGAGTGCCGATTTTAATCAAGCTGAGCTCGGTAATCTCATTGCCTTGGCGGACAGCGAGAAATTGGAAAATTATTCTTTCCTGGTGAGTGGCGCCAGGCATTATCTTTCCGAGGATCCCCTCTATCGTTATAAAAGACAGGCCTTTCAGAAATTGCGCGTGGTCGCCATCGAGGGCCTACCTTCTGATCAGTACCGTCTTTCGGAGCCCGGAGTAAAAGGAGAACAGTTTCTCTATATCCCATGGGCGCTTGCCGAGAAAATGTTTGAACGATTAAACGAAAGTTTCGTGGCAGATGATCGGCAGGGCATGGAAGAGGTGCAGCAGGAACTTGCGCAAATTCTTTTTGTCGCAGTGACAGAGCCACTATTGGCCAAGGACTTACAAGTCAAAGAAGGTTTAGGAACAATCGAAGCCCGCGCCAAAGCTCGGAAACTCCTATCGCAATACGGGAATGAACAATGGCCGTTGATTTCGGAAGAAGGCAAGCAAGGTCTCCTTCGCGCGCAAGCACGGTTGACGGCATCGCTATCGAACTTGGAAAGCGCATCCCCACAATCGGGGGTGACTGCTGCTCCATCTGCACCCAGAGATTACTCCGCCACCATCGCGGGCGAAGATTTGGAAATGACGTACGAAGAGCACGAAGCCATCATTGATCCATTCATACAAAGGGCTGCAGAAGAGGGAAAAATCGAATATCTCTTGCCGCGCAGCCCGCCGGCCCAGGAAATTGTAGCGTTCCTGCAATGGTTGGGGGAACGTTCCGGAAGAACCGAATTGTCATCTCTTTTTGAAATACTGTTGACCACCCCGAAACAAGATGCTCCTACGCAAGTAAAATGGATATATGCCTCGCCCAGCAACCCATTGCCCGTGTTCAAGAACGAAACGATTGTCGGCCACGCGGGTGATCATGGAATTTATGCGTTCATCGGGGACGCGGAAGATGAGCGTTTGGCAAACCAAAGGCTCGTGCATGAATTCGGCGCGCGTTTGCTTCTGACGCATACAGGATTTAATGCAGAGCTAGAACAGGCCTTCGCCGCATGGCAGCTGGGAGAGCAGCAAGGGGAAAAGACGGGTACCTTGATCGCCTTGTTGCAACAAAACACAAAACCCTTCGAGATTGCTATGGCCATGACGAAGGGCGGCGAACAGCGTGATTTTGCGACAACGAAGTCTTGGTCCCCACAATTGGTTATCGACGCTGTGCGACAAAGAGATTTAGCAAAAAAAGATTTAAATGTTACGGCTGTTACTAAAGAGGATCAAGCGCTTGTTAAGGCCGCACGGCGCTACTTCAACAATTGGGAAAATGCATTGCGTGCGGCGGGAAAAAGCGCAGCGGAAATTGCCGCGCTTAAGCGACATAAATCTTGGGATAAACAAGTCGTTGTTGATGCTATTCGTCGGAGAATCGCGGAAGGAAAACCTTTGAATTCTCAAGAAGTTAATGCCGAAGATTGGAATCTTCATCACGCTGCTCTGCGCTATTTTAAAAAGGATGGCGGTTGGGAGGGCGCGTTACGCGCTGTCGGTATCACGGATGATCAGATTGCCACTATCCGAAAGCAGAAAGCTTGGACTCGATCCGATGTGATCAACGCCATTCGCCAGAGGGAATCGGAGGGAAAATCGTTGAATATAAAAGCTGTTGAGGACGATGACAACCCATTATTAATGGCGGCTCATCGCTATTTCAAGAAAAGAGATGGGTGGTACCGCGCCCTTCATGCTGCGGGGAAAACGAAAAAAGAGATTGCAGCGATTCGCCTGAGAAAAGCATGGTCTAAGAAAGCGGTGATTCAAACGATTAAAAAGAGAGAGAAAGAGGGGAAACCTTTAAATGCACAGGCACTTCAAGAAGATAATCAAGCACTTTACCATGCTGCAAGACGGCACTTTAATACATGGAATGCCGCTCTTCATGCAAGCGGGAAAACGGACGATGAAA
Source organism: uncultured Actinomycetota bacterium (assembly GCA_964583365.1). Classification (GTDB taxonomy): domain Bacteria; phylum Auribacterota; class Ancaeobacteria; order Ancaeobacterales; family CAZGMX01; genus CAZOWS01. Next base: position 1,637 of record CAZOWS010000278.1, on the reverse strand, counting down.
TTGCCCATATTCAAAAACAAAAATCCTGGACCGCTGAAACAGTCGTCGAATCGCTCCGCCAATTAGGCCTTGCTGGCAAATCTTTAAGACCTACCAATGTAGCGAAATACGACTCGCACCTGCTCAGGGCAGGACGACGTCACTTCAAAGACCAGGGAGGATGGGATGGCGCCCTGATTGCCGCAGGCTTTGACCCGGATAAAATTTATAAACTACCAAAAAACATTCGTATGAAGCTGGGACAAAGGGGCAAACTATTGCCCCAGAATGTTACGTTCGCTGATCCGTTGAAATTTAAAAAAAGAAGCATTAAGGATGTTTACGAAGAATGGGATGAGCGATGGAATGCTCTTGGCGTTGAGTTGGATGAGATCAAGAAAAGAGACCGCATAGAGATTCCGATCGCAATTGTGCAACGCTCTGGACGAAGAGGCGAGCGTCTTGAGATAACGTTAGCAAGCACACCGGAAGGTATTAAGAAGGACGATTTTGTCACCATCGAAAGCGTGGGTCTTGCTCCCACGCGAATCAAGGTGCAAGACATTTGGAGTAACAAGATTGTTTCTTTACTGGGTGATGAGGTGTTGGGCGATGTTCAAGACGCTAAATTGGTGGTGACGGTGGCGGCTATTGATTTGGAGAACGAAATCAAGGTGGTAAAACGGATTCGGGAACGTCTAGCGCGCGCCATTAGTTTAGCAAATAGCCAGCTTGGCGATCCATTATGGGACAGGTTGCTCGGCTTGACGGCGCCTCCTGAGACAACGCTTAACGATATCACGGAACAAAAAATCGATTGGCTGGACGAAGAAATTCCCGACGACGATTCCCAGAAAATTGCGGTTCAAATGGCGTTGAATGAAAAATCTCCAATATCCATTGTCTGGGGCCCCCCCGGCACGGGAAAAACGAAAGTCATTGCTGAAATGGCCCGGCAGTTTGCAAGAAAGGGGAAGCGTGTTTTGGTTGTCAGTCAGATGAATCAGGCCGTGGATGTGGTGATGGGAAGAATCATGGCGGAAGAGGAAACAACGCCCTTATTGCGCTTAGGTAACAATCCTGAGGCCATCACGGATGAATTTGTTCAAGACCTTTGGGTTGGGGATCAGGGACATCGAAAGAAGTCCGTCATGGCGTTCCGAGATCACCCCGAAAATGGAATCATCATGGGAGCAACCTCGGTGGGCGTGGCCGTGGATCGTGAATTCAATCGCTTTCCTGCCCTGTTGAAAGAGTTCGACGTTGTCATCATGGATGAAGCCAGCCGCGAGCGGTGGAGCGGGGCCTGCATTGCCTTATCGCTAGCGAAGGAAAAGATCATCGTAGTAGGTGATCCTAAGCAATTGCCTCCGTTGGAAGATCATGACGTCAAGGAAGTTTTGGCGCAGAAGGATTTTGATCCAAAGAAGCATTATCAGGGAATGTTGGATGATTTAGTGGATCGCGGTTATGACCAGGTGATGCTCTCGACGAATTATCGCAGTCATCCCTTGATTGCAGGTCTAGTAAGCGGACTGTTCTACGAAGATCGCGTGGGAACCCGGGAACTGGAAGAAGATCCGATAGTGGAAGATACGGTAAAGCTCATCGATACGTCCAAGCAAGCCGCGACTGTCCATGAGATTAGAGAACGAGGC
>CAZOWS010000277.1:0-11334 GCA_964583365.1 uncultured Actinomycetota bacterium | reverse complement strand
GCGGCGTGATTTTCTCTTCGATTTTGCGATGGTCTATGTTGAACGTGACAGGGTCAATATCCACGAAGACAGGGATCGCGTTGTGCTGCAACACCGCCAGCGCGGTTGCTAGGAAAGTAAACGAAGGGCAAATCACTTCATCGCCGGGTTCTATGCCGGCCGCGGCCACCGCAACGTGCAAAGCTGCTGTGCCGCTGTTGGTTGCCAGGCAGTGATCTATTTTTAAATAGTGCGCGAACGCTTTCTCGAGGCCTTTCACGGCCGGGGAGTACGCGCCACAAAGAATCGCGCGATCCAGCACTGCCGCAACGGTTTTTTTATCCTGCGAGGTGATGATGGGCCATCGCGTGGCTTTTGATTTACCCAAGGATGGTTTACCGCCAAGAATCGCCAATTTAGCCATGATTGCTCTCCTTGAAAGGCGGCTATTAAACAGATTTCCGATCATAAATACAAGGACTACAAGCTTGATTTCGCAATCGTTTACCCGACAGTGGAATGGGGCAAGGATTATTATTTTCAAGGGACGCGGTTCATGCGCTCCTGCGGCGCATGCCCGCTACCGCTCGGCGCGCAAATTTTCCCGGCATAAAACCGCCGGGAAAAACCAAGCTTTGCGCGCCTGCGCGAGTCCCTTTAAAATAATAATCATTGCCCCATTCCAGATAAACCTTACATGGTACAATGGCCCCATGCGGTTCTTCCGAAGGCGATTCGTTCTTCTATTCGTTTGTTTATTCCTCCTTCCGGCCTCCGAAGCGCGCCCGTCTTCGACTTTATTCAAGGCAAAACAGTATTACAAGAAGGGCGCTACCGAATTGGCTGTCTCCCATTTCGAGCAAGCGCTCAAAGAGAATCCGAAAAGCGCGATATCCTATTATTATTTGGGGATGATTGCGTTTGAGAGGGGTGCGATGGATGAGGCTATCACAAAGTATCAGCAAGCACTTGCCTTTGATTATTATCTTTCGACCGGGCATTACGCGCTGGGTATTTGTTACAAAAAGAAAGGCGATTTTGAGAAGGGCGCGCTGGAATTTCAAAAAGCCGTGAAGAACGAGCCGTTGATTGCTAAGAATTATTTTAATTGGGGTGTGTGCCTGACGCGCTTGCGCAAATACGACGAAGCGATTTACGCGTTCAACCACGCGTTGATTTTGGATGGGGACAATCCCTACAATCATTATAATCTTGCCGATCTCAACCGGTTGACCGGCAATTATCACGAGGCGATCATCCATTACGAGGTTACGATAAGGAAAAAACCCGCTTTTGCCCCTGCGCGCATGGGCAAGGGAATTTCGCTGGATGCTTTGGGGAGAAGGCAAGAGGCCCTTGTGGAATTTCTCGAGGCCGCTGAGTTGGAGCCTAAGAACATGGCGGCTCGCTCGCTAGTCGCCGCTACGTATGAAAAATTAGGTCAGCCGGAAAAAGCCAAACACTACAGGGTGTTGGAGGATTTGCCGGCCCTGGGCGGGAAATGACGTTGCAGTATCGCTAGCAGGCGTGGGTCTTTTCTGAGATTGGCCAAATCTTTGTCGTGTTCCAAATGTTTTAAATCATCATAGCCGAGCGCGAGAGATTGCTCGAGGCTGGCTAGAGATTCCGCAATGCGTCCCAACAGGGAAAAGCTACAGGCTAAATTGTAATGGCAGACAGGATCGTTGGGGCGCAATTGGCAGATCTTGGAGTCGGTTTCCAGGCCCTTCTGGTAATGGCCTCGCTGGGTGTATGATTCTGCCAGCGGAATCAGCGCGTCCAAAAAGTCGGGCGTCTCGGCAACAAGCGCTTCAAAAAATTTTATTTCAAACTCTAAATCGACGTGGAATTTCCCTGGGGCTGGAGAAGGCGGCTTGGACTCATGGGAACGATGGTCACTCATCTCTCTTGCTCGGATACGATAAAGTTCTTTTGACATGTGGTCAAGTAGTTTCGATAATGGATGCGTTCTGTCAGGGACAACTACGAAAGGAGCATGACGCGATGAAATTTGGCGCTAAGTTTTGCTTACTGATGATAAGTGTGATGACGTTGGCTTTGCTCGGTGGCTGTGAGACATTCAAGGGAACGGGAAGAGATATTGCTAATTTCGGAAAACTGATATCGGGAGATTAATACGCGCGCACCATTGCTTGTTTGTATGGGAGTTCTTGCTTTGTCCTCTTGCCAGACCGTTGGCGGGGTGGGGAAGGATTTGAATAATTTTGGCAAGAACGTGTTTGCCAAGAAGCCTACCACCTTGCCCGCAGCTCCCAAAATCGAGGCACCAAAACAAGCGCCGCCTTTGCAAGTGGAGGCCAAGAAGTCCGAACCTGCTGCTCCCAAGCCGAAAGCGCCTGCAGGGAAATCGTTTTTGGAAGGCGCCTGGGAAAATGTGTGGAAGCCCTTCGAGCGCAAACCCGATTCTTCGCACAAGCCCTCATCTTTGAAAAGGCTGGAGCCGCAGTTGTCCCATGAGGAAACGCCGCAGCCCATGTCCTTGGAAGACTTGCCCGACAACACGGATATTGAGGCTGTGCCTTCGAAGGTGGAGCCATGGGAAGGCGGGTCCACGGTGGACTTGAATGGAGATGGCATTCCGGATGTGCGTTATCGCCAGAGGGATTCAAAATAAAAATGTTTTGGGACACGCTTAAAAAAGATTTCAATGCAGTTTTCGAGAGAGACCCCGCCGCGCGCGTTTTTGGTGGTCCACTGCTCGTATTGCTCTCATATTCTGGGTATCAGGCAGTGTTGTGTTATCGCCTGAACCATTTTTTGCACGCCAAATGTAAAATTCCTATGTTGCCGCGTTTGATTTCGCAGTTGGCGCGTTTCATCACAGGTGTGGAAATCCATCCGGGCGCAACCATTGGCTCCGGTTTTTTTATTGATCATGGCATGGGCGTCGTGATCGGCGAGACCAGCGTGATCGGCGAGCATGTCACGATGTATCAAGGCGTGACATTGGGCGGAGTGGGTCACGAGACCGGCAAACGTCATCCCACTATTGGCAACAATGTCACGATAGGCGCGGGCGCAATCGTTCTTGGAAACATTATCATAGGCAACGACGTGGCCATTGGCGCGGGTTCCGTCGTGGTGAAGCCCGTGCCCGATGATTGCACGGTGGTAGGCGTGCCAGGCGTGATCGTGCGTCGCGGCGGCGCGAAAGTGCAGTCCCTCGCGCTGGATCACGCGGATTTACCCGACCCGATCGCCGACAGACTCGGCCTGATACAAAAAGAAATCGAAGCCATCGAGCATCACATTCACATGTTTAAGAAGGAAAATAAATTGTCATCTTAAGGAGAATGCACCATGGGCAATATATATAGCGACATCACAAAAACAATTGGACGGACTCCGTTGGTTCGCTTGAACCGCGTGAGCGCGGGATGCGCGGCGACCATTTTGGCGAAAGTCGAATCGTTCAATCCTTTGAGCAGCGTGAAGGATCGTATCGGAGTAGCCATGATCGAGGCCGCGGAGAAAGAAGGCAAGATCAACAAAGAGACCGTGATCGTGGAGCCCACGAGCGGTAACACAGGCATCGCGCTGGCTTTTGTCTGCGCAGCCAAAGGGTATCGCCTCATACTCACGATGCCCGAGACCATGAGCGTCGAGCGCCGCGCGCTTCTTAAAATGTTCGGAGCCCAACTGGTGCTGACGCCGGGGCCAGAGGGCATGCCCGGTGCGATACGCAAGGCCGGTGAAATTCTTAAAGAGCATGCGAACAGTTTTATGCCGCAGCAATTCAAGAATCCCGCCAATCCAGAAATACATCGCAAGACGACGGCCGAAGAAATCTGGAACGACACCGATGGCGCCATAGATTTTCTCGTGAGCGGTGTCGGCACCGGTGGCACGATCACGGGCGTGGCCGAAGTGATTAAAAAGAAAAAACCATCGTTCAAGGCTATTGCCGTCGAGCCCGTGGCATCGCCGGTGTTGTCGGGCGGCACGCCTGGCCCGCATAAAATTCAGGGCATAGGGGCTGGCTTCGTCCCGGATAATCTGAACACAAAGATAATAGACGAGGTGATCAAGGTCTCTAACGATGATGCGTTTGCCATGGCAAAACGCGTGACGCGCGAAGAAGGAATCCTCGTGGGGATATCCTCCGGAGCTGCAGTCTGGGCGGCTTTGCAGATTGCCAGCCGACCTGAAAACAAAGGCAAAACGATAGTCGCGATTCTCCCCGACACAGGCGAGCGCTATCTCTCCACTCCTCTTGCCGATGTTTCGATGTAATCGTGTTCGCTGATTATCGGATTGCCAATTCGATAGCGCAACTATTTGGCCGCATTCCCCCCGCAAAAATAAAAGAGCTTTACGAGCGCGTGCGGGAAGAGGCGCTGCGCCGTGGAATGGATTACGAAGAAGAAGACGGCAGTCCGCGCTTGATACCATCGTTGCTGCGTCCGCGTCTCACCGACGAATTCCAGAGAAATTATTTTCACAAGGTCTGCGTGGCTATGAACGCCGCGTTTGCGCGTCTGTGGGAATTGCGCTGCCAAGAGCAGGCAGTGAAAGATGCGCTGCCTTTGCCTCCCGAAGAAGAAGAATGGTTCGCCGCGCTAAAGAAATCTCCAGATCTACCGCTCGTTAATTTTGTTCGCTGGGACGCGAACGCTGATTTCAGCGGTATGCGATGGCGCGGGCAATTTTCTTTTTTTGAAGTAAACGGAGTCGGCGTAGGCGGTATCCATTACAGCCCTACGCTGGAAGGCATTGTGCACGACATCGTTTTTCCGGAATTACAAAAAGTGGATCCCGACCTCGTGCTATGCAAGAACGATGACGCGCGCGAGATGTTGTTGGATGAACTCGCTCGTCTGGGCGAGGCCATCGGACGCCCCAAACCACAGCTTGGGTTTGTCGTGGATATGCGGGCTGTTGGAGGTCCCAACGAATTTCCCAAACTCGCTGCATTCGCGCAACAGAAAGGATTCCGCGCCGTATGTTGCGATTCGCGCGATTTGCGTTTACGCCAAGGTGAACTTTACCATGGGGATTTTCGCGTGGACGTGTTGTACCGCGATACGATTCTGAGCGAATTTGTTGCGATGGAGAAAGACGGCGAAGACATGTCCGCCATACGTGCGGCATTTGCCAATCGTCAAGTGATATCGAGTTTGACCGGAGAGTTCGATCACAAAAGCTGCTTCGAAATATTTTCTAATCCTGTCTGTCATCGCTGGTTCTCTCCCACCCAGCGCCGTTTTTTTAAGCGGCATGTTCTGTGGACGCGCATCGTGAGCGAGAGAAACACAACCGACTCTAAGGAACGCAAAATAGATCTCGTGAAATACGCGCGGCAACGGCGCAATCAACTGGTACTCAAGCCCAATCGCGGTTTTGGTGGAGTGGGAATTCTCGTCGGGGATTGCACACCGCGAAATATTTGGGATAAGGCTATCGCCAAAGCCTTACAAGAAAAGGGCGAGTGGGTGGTTCAGGAAAAAGCCATGGTGCACAGCAAGCACTTTCCTATTTTGAACTCAGCAGGACGATTGGAGGAGCATCGCCTCAACGTCGTGTGCGGATTTATCGCGAGTGCAAACGATGAGCTGGCCATTCTCGGACGCGCTTCTCCCGCGCGCATTGTCAATGTCGCGCAAGGCGGAGGCATGACCGCTATCCTTCGCTGCTTAAACGTCCATCGCGATCACCGCAAATCCGAACGATTTTAAAATTCATTACAAATTGCTTGCAAAGGTTTAGGAAAAAGACATAATAGCACCTTGCTGACCAGATATTATGATATATCTAACGTAACAGCAATGGTTTACAGTTTAAGGAGATAGCCATGGCAAGTAAAAAGCCGAAAAAAAAGATTTTGAAAGCCAAGTCCATTCCGAAGTCTAAGCCCAAGGTAGTTGCAAAGCCAAAACCAGCCGTAAAAAAAACCTCAGCTCCACCGCGTCCAAAGCCCAAAGCGGAATCGGAAAAAGTTTCAAAAAAGGGCAAGAGTAAGGGGAGGGGCAAAGAAGGCGACGATAAAATCAAATTGGACGAAGAAAACCCCGAGGACATGAAAAAGAAATTCTTCGTGCCCGAGGAGGAAGAGGACGAGGAAAAGGTCGCAGAAACCTACGATCAAAGCGGCGAGGCCACTGTGCGCCGTACGCCGCATATGGATGAAAATATCCAAGACTATTTCAGCCGGCTCGAAGAAGTGTATGAACCCAAGGATGAGGCCGAGGAGGAGGAAGAAGAAGACGCCAAAAAACCCGAGGCCGATCCCGAATCCGAGGAAGAAGAAGATTTAGGTTGGGAAGAAGACCCGGAAGAAGAGGAAGATGAAGAAGAAGAGGAGTCGTAACAGCGTATTCTTCTTTGATCGTTCTTAGTCATTCTGCCTAGTTTTTGAACACGGTGCCGATTTATTCGGCATCGTGTTTTTCTTTTGTTAGATGTTTATTGTAGGACCTTTGCGTAAGTTCTAACCCGCAAAATAAACGCCCCACGCTTGGCATCTTACATGCTGTAGGCTTACGGCTCGGAGGATTTATGCCTGTAGCCATGGTAAAAAAACGAAATCACATAAAAATTTTGAAGGACATCACGCGATCTTTGGGCGAGGACCCTTCTCTTGAGGCGCTGTCTTCTCGAATCGCCGAATCCGTAGCGCAGCTTGTTTCCGCGGATGCGTGTTTGCTCTATTTGTTGGAGGAAGACGGCGAATATTTGGTTCTTAAATCGTCGAATCGTGGTCTTCCTCCTAACGCGCAAGACGTGAAGTTGAAACTGGGTGAAGGCATCACCGGTTGGGTTGCGCGGGAACGAAAGCCGTTGGCGCTACCGCAACACGCCTACCAGGACCCTCGCTTCAAGCTTTTTCCTGATTTGCCGGAAGACCGCTACGAGGCATTTCTTTCCGTACCTATGATTAGCAAGAATAGCCTTGTCGGCGTGATCAACGTGCAGCACATGCGTCCGCATTTTCACGAGGAAGAGGAAATCATGCTGGTAGGGTTGCTGGCGCAGCAAGTCGCCGGCGCCGTTGAAAGCGCAAGGCTGCACGGCCAGGCGCACACGCAATCCGTGCAATTGGAAGCTCTCTCCCAGATTAGCTCCGCGGTTTCTTCGGGTAAATATCTGGGCGACATGCTGAGCCTGGTTGTTTCGGTTACGGCCAAAGTCATGGGTTCGCGCATTTGTTCGGTGATGTTGATCAACGAAAAATACCGCGAGCTGAATATCGCAGCTACGCAAAGCCTTTCGGATGCCTATCGTTCCAAGCCCAACATTCCTTTGGGTGCAGGAATCAGCGGGAAAGCCGCAGCCCAGAAAAAACCCATAGCCGTTGCCGATGTGCGCAGCGACCCCGAGTACCGTTTTGGAGATATAGCCCGAAAGGAAGGCTTGTGTTCGCTGTTGAGCGTGCCGATGCTGATAAAGGACAGAGCGGTAGGCGTTATCAATTGTTATACCTCGCAGTACCATCATTTCACGGGCGAGGAAATCAAGATGCTTCAATCCATTGCGAATCAATGCGCTGTGGCGGTGGAGAATAATCTTCTGCAAGAGAAGGCGGACTCCATGGAGGAACAATTGGAGGCGCGCAAGTGGGTGGATAGGGCTAAGGGGATATTGATGAAGAAAAGCGGATTGAGCGAGGAGGAGGCCTACAATCTCCTGCGCAAAAAGAGCATGGACATTCGCAAGCCACTTAAAGAAATTGCCCAGGTCATCGTGATTGCGGCGCAATGAAACGCAAAATTTACGTCGCCGATGACGAACGAATGGTCGCAGAGTTTTTTGGCAATTATTTAAAACAGAAGGGCTTTGATGTAAAGATTCAAACCCATTCCGAAAAAGTTATGGAGGAAGTGACCGAGTATTGCCCGGACTTGCTCTTTTTGGATTATCGCATGAGCCCTCTTACGGGTTTGGATATTTTGGAGCGATTGAAAGCCCGCCGTCTGGACATACCTGTTGTCATGATGTCCGCCTACAAGCGGCGCGAAGGGGTGTTTGAGATGAAGCGCTTGGGAGCGGCAGAATATATAGGGAAACCCTTCGACTTGAAAGAAGTGGAGGACATACTGGCCCGCTGGACAGGGTTGCAAAAGACTTTGGTTTCATAAAAGTTCGTGGTATTATCTAGCCGTTTTGTATTTCAAAACCCATGTCGCCTGAACGAATACGTAAACGGGACCAATTTAAGAAAGCCATTCTAGGGGAAGAAAAAAACCCTCTAGATCCGAGCATATTTCATAAACTCTCCCTTGTAGCTTTTCTAGCCTGGGTTGGCATAGGCGCCGATGGCCTGAGCTCCGCCTGTTACGGTCCTGAAGAAGCCTTCCTCGCGATAGGATCGCATCAGTTTCTATGTTTTTTTCTGGCACTGGCTACTGCCGGCACGGTTTTTATTATTTCGCTGGGTTTCTCTCAAATCATCGAAGCCTTTCCTGAAGGGGGAGGTGGCTATTTAGTCTCCACGAAGCTTTTGGGTAAGTATCCGGGATTGATCGCGGGGGCAGCCCTTGTCGTGGATTACGTGCTGACGATAAGTATTTCCTTGGCCTGTGCGGGCGATGCCATTTTTAGCTTCCTGCCGCATCATTATCTTCCGTACAAGATGCATTTTGAGGTCTTCCTCGTCTGTCTCTTAATCTACTTGAACTTGCGCGGTGTCAAAGAATCCGTAATGGTCTTGATGCCGATATTTCTCACGTTTCTAATAACTCACGTCGTGCTGCTCATCGTCGTGTTCGCGAGCCACGCGCCGGACCTGGGGCATATCGCCCAGTCCCAAGGTAAGCAGCTTGCCACCGAACTTGGAACCGTCGGTTTCTTTCCTTTGTTGCTCGTATTCCTGCGAGCCTATGGCCTCGGGGCAGGAACCTATACCGGTATCGAAGCGGTCAGCAACAGCATGTACATCTTGAAAGAACCCAAAGTGGAGACCGGCAAAAAGACCATGATGTACATGGCTATTTCGTTGTCGTTGCTTGCCGGCGGTATCTTGCTTGGATATTTGCTTGTCGGAGCAAAGGCCGAGCCGGGCAAAACCCTAAACGCCACATTGTCCAGTATTGCCACCCATGGCTGGAACCTGCCCGGTCTACCTTTGGGCAAGATATTTACCACGATCACGATGTTTGCCGAAGCGGCCCTGCTGTTCGTCGCTGCCCAGGCCGGCTTCATGGGAGGCCCGGCCGTGCTCTCTTACATGGCGATAGATTCCTGGGTGCCCAAGCGCTTTACCTATTTGTCCGATCGTCTCGTCACCAAAAACGGGATTCTCATCATCGGATTGGCTGCTCTGGCTTTATTAGTCTACGCCAAAGGCAGCGTGAAGATACTGGTTGTCATGTACAGTATCAACGTGTTCATCGATTTTGCATTGGCCCTCACGGGTATCACCGTGTACAGGATCCAGAAAAAAGGCAAGGCGTGGATTCGAAAGGTGATAAACACGTCCTCGGGCGCGTTGCTGAGCGTGGCGATACTGATCATGATGATCGTGATCAAATTCGAAGAGGGCGCGTGGGTAACCCTTTTGATCACGTCCTCGCTGATCGTCGTTTGCATCTTGATACATCGCCATTACGCGAGCGTTCAAAAAGCGTTGCAGCGACTCGACGAGATATTGACGGATATTCCTTTTCCTCAACAAACGGGTCCCATGCCGCAATACGATCCCAAAGGCCCGACCGCGGCGATTCTCGTGACGGGCTACAATGGATTGGGCATTCATTCGCTGCTGGCCATCAAGCAAATTTTCCGGGACTACTTCAAGAACTACGTGTTCGTTTCAGTCGGCGTGATTGATTCCAGCAAGTTCAAGGGAGTGGATGAGATCGAGGCGCTCAAGATGAGCACCGAAGACTCGCTAAAAAAGTACAAGGCCTTGACGGATAAAATGGGCATGTACAGCGACTATCGCTACGGGATGGGCACGGATGTTATAGACGAGCTGGTGGAAATCTCCCAAAAAACCGTGCGGGAATTCAAGCACGTGGTCTTTTTTGGAGGACAGCTAGTCTTCCACGAAGAAAACATGTTCTCCAGAATACTGCACAATCAAACCACGATCTTGTTGCAAAAACGCTTTCACTTCGGCGGCCTGCCGATGGTCGTGTTGCCTATCCGAGTAATGTAAATCGTAGTTGCCCGAACGCGGCATCTACAGATTTTTACCACGCATTTGAATGCTGCGAGTTAAGCGGATTTTTGCAAAAGCTTGTACGCCCTGTAAGCATCATTCAAATCCTTCACTCCAACTGGTTGGGCCGGGGTAAAGCTTTGATTTACCGGGATTCTCAACTTTAGGGGAGTCGGAGTAGTAAATCCGGGTAGAACAGGGTTCAAAGTAGGAGCAAAAAACGCGTACGCGCCAGCCGTTAAGCCCAGCGAGATTGCCAGAATTGCCAGAAAGGACATCTTTGGTGAGAATTTCATGCCAGGAACCTCCATTTGGAAGACGCTAGTGTAAAGGGGTGCCTGTCGGATGACAAGCGTAATTTATATTCGGTCTAATCGCTCCAAAGCTTGTTGAATTGGGTCAGATAGGCTTTTACGGCCTCGGGATTTTGCGTGAATAGCATGCTGCCCGAATTGGAGGTGTCGCCTTCCACTGTCCATTCGAAAGGCCCCGCCGCAAGGGTCTTTTCATCCACGATCATGTAAGAGTCGCGCATGAGGCCCTGCGTCCAAAGATAAACAGGAATCTTGTTGTTCTGGTACATACCGACATCGGTTTGCCGCAATCCCTTGGCGTCGTTGTCCATAATAATACGTATTTTTACACCGCGCGTTCGCGCGCCGGCGAGCGAATTGGAAACATCCGGTAGGTAAATGTTGTACGCGGCAATCGCGATGGACGACTGGGCATTAAAAATCAAATCTGCCAATTTAGTTCCAATCCCTCCATTCGGGGAAAAAAGCACGTCCAAAGGAGCAGCGGAAGCAGAGCTGCTCGACTTATCCGCTGCGTCAACTGGCGGCGTCTTGAGCAGTACGCCCAACACGAAGGCTAGCAATGCTATTTTTAAAAAACATTTCATTATCATGTGCGCTATTCTAATTGAAAAGATGGGGGCATTGCCACCAGAAATCTTTTTTCCTCATTTTCTCGTGTATATGCGCACCCCCTGGACTTCCTCGGTAAATATGTATTGCTGATCCACTGTCCTGGCTATTTCTGGAAAGCGTTCGTGTCCATAGTGCATGGTTAACAGCACCGACAGGCGATAATTTGAAGCATCAACAAATAGTTTAGGAGCAGATTTCTCCATATCTTTAATGTATCTATCCAAATAATATTTCTGGAGCGGACCGGGCCAAAACTGCCAAATGGAAATCCCATCTCTCGTTGCTTGAACCAATCCTGTTTCAACA